>JAIOXV010000017.1 GCA_021741465.1 Paracoccaceae bacterium | reverse complement strand
CGGTCCCCGGCGCAGGGGCCGAGGTTGAGCGGCTGGAAGATCTGATCGGCCGCTTTCCCGGTTGGGCCGCCGCTTTGGCCGAGCTTCAGGACCGCAGCCGCGCGCTTGCCCGCGCTGTCGAGGTTTTGAACGACCGCATGGCGCATGACCCGCACCTGTCGGCCAGCCTGCACGAGGTGCTGTCCGCCGTTGCCTCGGTGCGCACCACTGCCGCCATTCTGGCCGATACCGAAGACATCGATGCCAGCTGGCGCCAGCGTTTCCACCAAAACCTGCATGCCGACAGCGAAAGGCTTGCCCAAGGTGCCGAGGCTTTGGTGGCCTATCTCGATGCGGCGGGGCAGGGGGAGGATCAGGCCATCACCACCCCCCAGGATGAGGTCGAGTCCTGGGCCGAGGCCTGCGATTGGGGCATCGGTGATGCCGATGATATCGACCATACGCCGCATCTGGCCTCTGGCGCGGGAAGGGCCTTGGCCCAAGACCTGAAGGCCGAAATTGGCCGCGATCTGGCGCGTCTGCCCGATGCGGGGTTTGCGGCTGCTTTGGCCCGCTTTGGGCCGGACCCTTTGGCCATTGCCGCAGCGTTTTCGGTGCCGGTTCTTTCGGCCTTTCGCCGCATTGCGCTGCGGCCGGGGTCGGGACTGGGACTGTTGCTGTGCGATGCCTCTGGCACATTGATCTTGCGCAAGGCGGTGGCGGGGTTTTCACCGCCGCGCTTTGGGGCGGCTTGCCCGCTTTGGCCGCTTTTTACCGCCCTTGCCCGCCCCGAAACCCCTGTTGAGGCGGTGATTGCGTTGCCCGGACCGCAGGGCGCGCGGTTTCGCGTGCGCGCCTTTTGCCAAAGCCAGTTTCCCGGCGGCTTTGGCGGGGTGGAACTGCGCACCGCTGCCATGCTGCTTTTGCCCGAACCCGTTGGCCCGGGCGCGGCGATTGACGTCGGGCCAACCTGCCGCATCTGCCCGCGCCGGGACTGCCCGGCCCGGCGCGAACCGTCGATCTTGGGCGGTCAGCCACCCTCTGAGACGTTTTGACAGCGCGGCGTTTTGCCGTGATAGTCATCCGTAAGGGAATGGCTTTGCTGAGGGGGGGCTATGGCTGGGCGTGTGCTTCTCATCGAAGATGAAACCAATATTGCCGAGGCGATCCGTTTTATCCTGTCACGCGAGGGATGGGAGGTTGCGGTGGAACCCGACGGCGCCATGGCGCTGGACCGGGTTCATGCGCTGCGTCCCGATCTGGTGATCCTTGATCTGATGTTGCCGGGGATGAGCGGGCTGGAAATTCTGACCGCGCTGCGTTCTGCACCGGGGACTTCGGACTTGCCAGTCTTGATGCTGACGGCCAAAGGGCAGGGCCGCGACCGCGAGGCGGCAGAACGTGCCGGGGTGTCGGCCTTTATGTCAAAGCCCTTTTCCAATGCCGATATGTGCGCGCAGGTGCGCGCGCTGATGGAAGGGTAATCCCATGCCCTCGACCGGCCCGCTGTTTTTGGCCCGCGCGGTCTATCGCCGCCGCAGAATGCGTGATGCCGCCCGGCTTTTGCCGATGGTGGGGCTGCTTTTGGTGCTGTTGCCCGGATTGCGCCAAAGCGGATCGGCCGGCGATGCAATCTATCTCTTTGTGGTTTGGTCTGTTTTGATTGGCGGGGCGGCTGCGCTCGCCCCCGGCCTGTCGCGGGCCGAGGCTGAAACGGCACCCGAAAACGATCCGGCCGAATTGGCGCTGACGGATGCCGCTTTGGCCGACCAGCTTTCGCCAAAAGCCGCACTGCTTGGGCCCGACCCGACCAAGGGCGAGGGCTGAGATGCCGTTCAACCTGCTGGTTCTGGCCTGTCTGGTCTATGTCATCTTGCTGTTTTCGGTGGCATTTGTCGTCGTACGGCGCGCGGCGCGGGGGCAGCTTGGCTTCTTGCGCTCGCCCATCATCTACACGCTGTCGCTGTCGATCTATTGCACGGCATGGACGTTTTACGGCGCGGTTGGCTATGCTGCGCGCTCGGGCATTGAGTATATGACCATCTACCTGGGCCCGACGCTGGTTTTTGTCGGCTGGTGGCTGGTCTTGCGCAAGCTGGTGCGGATTGGCCGACAACAGCGTGTCACCTCGATCGCCGATCTGATCTCCAGCCGTTTTGGTAAATCGAACATCCTTGGGGTGGTGGTGACGCTGATCGCTGTGATCGCCGCGACCCCATACATTGCGCTGCAATTGCAATCGCTTACCCTGTCATTTTCGGTCTTTGCCCAAGGCACACCCGAGGCGTGGCTTTTGCCCGGCCATGAAGATATCGCGCTGTGGGTGGCGGCAGGGCTTGCCCTGTTCACCATCCTGTTTGGCACGCGAAAGCTGGATGCCAAGGAACAGCACCACGGCATTGTCACCGCCATTGCGGTGGAGGCGGTGGTCAAGCTGGTGGCGCTTTTGGCGGTGGGTGGTTTTGTGGTCTGGGGGTTGGCCGGCGGTGTTGGCCCGGTGATCGACAAGATCGCGGCGATGGATGCGCCGGGCTGGGAGTTGCAGCATGACCGTTGGATCGGCCTGACGGTGCTGTCGGCGGCGGCGGTTATCAGCCTGCCCCGGATGTTTCAGGTCATGGTCGTGGAAAACGTTGACGAGGCGCATCTGGCGCGCGCCAGTTGGGCCTTTCCCTTGTATCTTTTCGCGATGAGCCTTTTCATCCTGCCCATCGCGGTGATCGGGCTGGAACGGATGCCGGCCGAGGCCAACCCGGACATGTTGGTGCTGACGCTGCCCCTGTCGGAAGGTCAGGGCGCGCTGGCGATGCTGGCGTTTTTGGGTGGGTTTTCCAGCGCCACCTCGATGGTGATCGTGGAAACCATCGCCTTGGCCACGATGATTTCCAACAACGTCGTCATGCCCTTGTGGCTGCGCCTGCGGCCCGGCGCGGCGATGTCGGGCGATTTGCGGGCGGGTGTTTTGCTGACACGGCGGCTCGCGATCATCGGGGTGCTGGCGCCTGGCTTTCTGTACTACCGAATTTCGGGGGGGTCGGCGGCGCTTGCCGCCATTGGCCTGATTGCCTTTGCTGGCATGGCGCAATTCCTGCCCGCGCTTTTGGGGGGCATTTTCTGGCGGGGGGCGGCCAAGAACGGCGCGCTGGTCGGTCTTTTGACCGGCTTTGCGATCTGGGCCTATACGCTGTTTCTGCCCTCTTTCGGCGAAGGGGCGGTGATCCCGGCCCATGTATTTTCCGAAGGTCTTTTCGGCCTTTCCTGGCTGCGGCCAAGGGCGCTTTTCGGCACCGAAGGCATGGATCCGCTGGTGCATTCGGTGTTCTGGTCGCTATCGCTGAATGCCATCGCCTTTGCACTGGGATCGGTTCTCAGCTTTCCCGACCCCGTGGAACGCATTCAGGGCGTGGCCTTTGTGAACGCCTTTGACCGCGAAGCGCAGGCCGAACGCCTGGGCTGGAGCCACGGCCAGGCCGAACCCGAAGCGCTGTTGTCACTGGCGCAACGCATTCTGGGCGAAGAGGCGCTGAGCTTTTTCGAAGAACAGGCCCGCGCGCAGGGCAAGGACGGCTATTTGCCCGACCTTACCCCAGAATTTCTGGCCGAGGCGGAACGCAAACTGGCCGGATCGGTCGGGGCGGCCACGGCGCATGCCATGATCTCGCAGCTTTTTGGCCGCGCGACGGTCACGGTGGAAGACCTGATGGCGGTGGCCAATGAAACCGCCCAGATCATGGAATATTCCGCGAAACTGGAAGCCAAACAGGAAGAACTGACCCGCACCGCTCGCCAGTTGCGCGAGGTGAACGAAAAGCTCACTCAGCTTTCGGTGCAAAAAGACGCCTTTCTGTCGCAGATCAGCCACGAGCTGCGCACGCCGATGACCTCGATCCGGGCCTTTTCCGAGATTTTGACCGAAGGCGATCTGCCGGCCGAAATGGTGGCCGATTCTGGCCGGATCATCCACACCGAAGCCGTGCGTCTGACCCGGCTGCTGGATGATTTGCTGGATCTGTCGGTGTTGGAAAACGGCACGGTGCAGTTGAACCTTGATTTGGCCCATCTGGGCGAGATGCTGGACCGTGCGGTGCAAGCGGCCAGCCAGACCCGGCCAGAACGCCGGTTCGAAATTCAGCGCGATGAGCTGTCGGAAGAAATCTATCTGCTGACCGACCCTGACCGTTTGGTGCAGGTTTTCATCAACCTGATCTCAAACGCCCGCAAGTATTGTGACGCGGACCCGGCGGTGCTGCGGATTATGGTGCGCCAGAAGGGTGGGCGGCTGACGGTGGATTTCATCGACAATGGCAAGGGCATTCCAAAGGAATCCCAGCGCCTGATTTTTGAAAAATTTGCCCGGTTGACCGATCAGATGCGCGCGGGCGGTGCAGGTTTGGGCCTGGCCATCGTGCGCGAGATCATGGCCAATCTGGGTGGCTCCATCACCTATTTGCCCGGCCAGCGTGGGGCGGGGTTTCGGGTGACCTTGCCGCTGCGTTTGGAGAAAAAAGCCTGACAGGACGGGTGCATAAAGCCTTTGGCAACCTTATTCTGGCAAATCTTGCGCGAAGGCAGGTCCGGAGGGCAGGGTGACAGCGACACAAGGTACAGCGACACAAGGCACAGCGACACAAGGCATGACCGAACAGGGTGTGATCCGGCGCAAGTTGACCGCCGCACGCAATGAGGTTCCCGAAGGCGGGCCGGGTGCCGACAGGTGCTGGCGGCTTGCCTTGGCGCGGGCTGCGCGCGACCATCTGAAAACCGCGCTCGAGGTGCCGACGTTGTCGCTGTCCCGTGTCGGGCTGGCCGAGGTGTTGGAAGTGCCGCCCGACCGCGCGCTTTTGGCCGTGCTGGAAGGCCCCGGTGAAGGCCTTGGCGTGCTGTCGATTGCACCGGAAATTCTGCAAGCCATGGTCGAGACCCTGACCATCGGCCGCGTGGCCGCCGGGGCCGCCACCAGCCGAAAGCCAACCCGCACCGATGCCGCGATGATCGCGCCGATGATTGATGCGGCGCTGTGCGATCTTGAAGATGGTCTGGCGCAAGAGGCCGATCTGGTTTGGGCCGGGGGCTGGCGCTATGCCTCGTTTCTTGACGATCCGCGCCCGTTGGGGCTGATGCTGGAAGATTTCGGCTATCGGCTGTTGCGCGCCGAGGTGGATCTGGGCCATGGCGCGCGCAAAGGCACGATCATCCTTGCCCTGCCCGCCGAAGGGCGCGGGCGTTTGCCCACACGGGCCAGCACAAAGCCCGCCCGCGATGACGCGCAGACCCAGCGCGCCTTTGCCGAAGCGCTGGCAGAAGAGGTGGAAGGCGCCGAATGCCGGTTGGATGCGGTTTTGGCGCGGGTGTGTCTTTCGTTGTCGCGCGTGGTCGGGCTTGCCGTTGGCGATGTTTTGCCGCTTAGCGGGGCTTCGCTGGAACGGGTCAGCATTGAGGGCATCGACGGGCGCAAGATGTCGGAAGGCAAGCTGGGCCAGAACCGCGGGATGCGGGCGCTGCGTCTGGGGGCAGCGGTTGCCGATAGCCGCACGCCGGTCAGCGCGGTGCGCCCGATGGCCCCCTTGGGCGAAACGCCCCCCGCTGGCCTGCGGCAAACCGGCTGACCTCTGCCGCAGCGTCAGGCAGAGTTAACGCGCGAAGCTGCCGATCAGCGGGCGGAATTGCTCATGCGCATAGCCGTGGCTGGCGGCAATTTCCAGCATCTCATCCGTCGGCATGCGGCCTGCATTCACCAGTTCCCAAATCACGGTCGACCGGTTTCCGCTGGCGCAATAGGCAAAGACCGGGCCCCCCGCCGCTTCAATCGCCGCGCGCTGACGGGCGACCAGTTCGGGGGTAAAGCTGCCGGGCATCGCTGGGTTTGAGACAAACGCCAACCCCAGCTCGGCCGCGGCTTTGGCCATGGCCTCGGCCCCGATCATCGCGCCAAGCGCGGAGCCGAGTTCGCCGTCGGGACGATTGTCGATCACCATCACATAGCCTGCCGCCTTCAGCGCGGGCAGGTCGGACGGGTCGATCTGGGGGGCTACGCCATAGGTCGGGGTCAGGCGGCGAATATCAAGGGTCATGTGCGGGTTGTCCTTGCAGAACAGGAAAATGGGTCAGGATGTGGTGCGTGACGACAGCCAGCCTGCCACCGTCGGCGCCACGATCATACCCGATACCATGGACAGGAAAAAGAGGGCACCGCCCCAACCGCCAATGGCAAAGGACGCCAGCGCCGGGCCGGGGCAAAGCCCGGCCAAACCCCAGCCCGCGCCAAACATCAGCGACCCTGCAATCAGGGCCGGGTCCATCTTGGGCGCGGGGCGCGGCGGGATGGGCGTGCCCAGAACCGAAACCTTGCGCTTTTCGGCAATGCGCCAGACAAACAACATCGGCAAAACCGCGCCACCCAGCACAAAGGCCAGCGTCGGATCCCATGCGCCAAAGAAATCCAGCCAGCCCTGGACCTTTTTGGTATCAATCATGCCCGACACCAAAAGGCCCGAGCCAAAGATGCCCCCGGTCAGAAAGGCGACAATTTCGCGCGGTTCGGCATGGCCGAAGAATTTTCTGCCAGCCATCAGATCACCCCCAGCACATGGCGGAACACGAAAACCGTGACCGCCCCGCCCAAAAGATAAAGTGCTGTGGATCCCAAGCCTCGCGGCGCCAGGCGCGAAATCCCGCAAACCCCGTGGCCCGAGGTGCAGCCATTGGCAAGCCGCGTGCCCACCCCCACCAAAAGCCCCGCAGCAATGATGATGCCGGGGTTGGTGGTAATATGCGTGTCAACCGAATGGTAAAGCGGCACCAGCAAGGGCGGCACCGCCAGCGTGCCAAACAGGAAGGCCAGCCGTTCTACCATGCTGTCGCGTCCCGTGCCATCAACCAGACCGCCAAGGATGCCCGAGGCCCCCATGATGCGGCCATTGACCAACAGGTAAATTGCGGCCGCGCCGCCAATCATCAGGCCGCCCAAAGCGCCCCAGATCCAGTCTTGCGGTATCATGTCTTCTCCCGTCATCTGAGCCAGCTCTGCGGCCGGTATTTTTGAAACCCCGCCTCGGTTGTGCCGGGCAGGGCGATCTTGGTCAGATGCCGTTCAACGGCACCTTGAGATAGCTTACGCCATTGTCCTCGGGCTCGGGCATCTGGCCGGCCCGCATGTTCACCTGCAAGGACGGAATGATAAGGCGCGGCATTGCCAGACTGGCATCCCTTGCCTGACGCATGGCGACAAAATCTTCGCGCGATTTGCCCGCACCCACATGTTTGTTCAGCGCCTTTTGGGCCCCAACCGTGGTTTCCCAAGCATATTGATCGCGTCCTTCGGCCTTGTAGTCATGACCAACAAAGATGCGCGTCGCTTCGGGCAGGGTCAGGATTTTCTGGATGGAATCCCACAGCGTTTCGGCCGAGCCGCCGGGAAAATCGCACCGGGCGGTGCCGAAATCTGGCATGAAAAGCGTATCCCCCACAAAGCCCGCATCGCCAATCACATAGGTCAGGCAGGCTGGGGTATGGCCGGGGGTGTGCAAGACCTCGCCACGCATCTGGCCGATCATGAACACATCGCCCTGGCGGAAAAGCTGGTCGAATTGGCTGCCATCGCGCTGAAAGCGCGTGCCTTCGTTGAAAATCTTGCCAAAGGTGTCCTGCACCACGGTGATGCGGTCGCCAATGCCGATCTTGCCGCCAAGCCGTTCCTGAATATAGGGCGCGGCCGAAAGGTGGTCGGCGTGGACATGGGTTTCCAGCACCCATTCAAGCTTGAGCTCATTGTCGCGAATGAAGGCGATCACCGCATCGGCGGACCGTGTGTCGGTGCGTCCTGACGCATAGTCGAAATCCAGTACCGAATCGATCACCGCGCAGGCCCGGCCCTCGGGCTCTTGGACGACATAGGTGATTGTGTTGGTGGCCTCGTCGAAAAAGGCGTGAACCTTGGGGGTCATGGCGTGCTCCGCTTTGGCGTCGGTTTTGGGCGACGGATATTGATAAGCTAGGGCTTTCGTTTTAACATTTCAAGATGTGAATATGTTTTGCCTTGCCCGCAATGCGGGCAATCTGAGGGGCTTGATTTGCATCAAGGCCACCCCCCGTTTTTCGCAATAGGCTTTGCGGCAATCCAAGGAGGCTTAGATGAAATCGCCAGCGCAGCGCCGTGAACAGCTTCAATCCCGCTTTGACGCCTTGAAGGACCGCCTTCGCCGGATCGAGACCGAGCTTGACAGCCATCACACAAAGGATTGGGAAGATCTGGCCGTGGAACGCGAACCCGATGAGGTTTTGCAAGACCTTGGCGTCGCGGGGCAATTGGAAATGCGCCAGATCGAAGTGGCCTTCGACCGGATCGGCGCAGGCGAATACGGGGTTTGCACCAAATGCGGCGAAGCGATCAGCGAAGAACGCCTGGATCTGCTGCCGCACACCCCGTTTTGCCGCAATTGCGCAACCTGACCGCGGCGCGCGGGCAAAAGAGTGAAGGGTGGAGGACAACATGGAAAACCATCAAGGACCGATCGACCAAATGGCCTATTTCGCGGGTGAGGTGACCGAAGTTGCGCTTGCCACGCAGGCCGCCGGGCTGCGGCTTTTGGCGGCCGAGATGCAGGCCTTGGCGCAGATGATGCCGGGCCTGAGTGCGGGCATCGAAACCGCCGAACCCGCGACAGATGCCGAGATTGAGGCCGATTTCGACAATATGCCGGTGTGAAACCGGCCTGAGGTGATGTCACGGGATTGCCTTTGGCTGCTGCAGTTTGCTTAATGCAGACAGATTTCGTGGCGCTTTTGGCGCGGCGGTGCTGCGGGCAAAGGGGCAAGCGATGGCAGGCGATGGACAGATCCTTCGGCGGGCGCAGGGGCCGGTGATGGTGCTGTCGCTGGCGCGTGGGCCGGTGAACGCCCTGAACGCCGCGCTGATGGCCGATCTGATCCAGGCCTTGGACATGGCCGAGGCCGACCCTGAGGTCAGTGCCATCGTGCTTGCGGCAGAGGGGGCGCATTTTTGTGCCGGCCTTGATGTGGCCGAACTTGGCCGGGTGCAGATCGCGGCCCTGCCAAAACTGACCCAACGGATCGAAACTCTGACCAAACCGCTGGTGGCGGCCCTTCAGGGCAATGTCTTGGGCGGCGGGCTGGAACTGGCGCTGGCCTGTCATGGCCGGGTTGCGCATGAAGCCGCACGTCTGGGGCTGCCGGAAATTTCGCTTGGGCTTTTGCCGGTGGCCGGCAGCACGCAACGCCTGCCACGTCTGGTGGGGGCGCCGGTTGCGTTGAAACTGCTGCTGGAAGGTGTGCCTTTGACCGCAGTCGAGGCGCTGGCCATGGGCCTTTGTGACGCTGTGGTTGATAAAAACCCCCTTGGGCGGGCGCTGACGCTGGCGGCAGAGCTTGCCGCCGCGCCGGTGGTGAAAACCTCTGAGCGGCGGGACGGGATGCGCGATGCGGTGGCCTATCAATCCGCCATTGCCGAGACGCGCAAACGGCTTGAAGGCTGGCGTCTGCCCGCCCCCATGGCGGCGGTGGACTGTGTCGAGGCGGCGCTTGTCCTGCCCTATGATCTGGGGCTTGGCTTTGAACAGGCGCAGGCCGAAACTCTGGCTGAAACCGCCGAAGCGGCCGGTCTGCGCCACGCATTTGTGGCCGAAAAGCGCGCGATCTTGCCGCCCGCCGATCTGGCCGCCACCCCTGCGCCGCCGTTGAACAGCTTGACGGTTCTGGGCTGTGCCGGCCCGGTTGCCGAGGTGGTGCGCATGGCGCTGGCGGCAGGGTTGCGCCTGCGTCTGGTTGCCCCGGACCGCGCCAGTCTGACCGACACGCTGCACCGCATCGCTGCGCGACAAGAGGCGCTGGTGGCCGAGGGCCGCCTGAGCGCGGACGCCCGCGAAGCCGATTGGGCGCGGCTGACGGGGGCTTTGGCCGATGATCCGGCTGAACCTGCCGATCTGGTCCTGGCCGCGCCAGATGCCCCGCGCCTTGCCGAAATGCCCGGCCCGGTGGTTGCGCTGGGGGGGCGCGGTGCGCTGATCTTGCACCCCGCACCCATCGCAGGGGGGCTGGCGGCGCTTGCGGTTGGCCCTGATGTGCCACTGGATCTGCAGGCGGCGGCGCTTGGGCTGGGCCGTCGTCTTGGCTGGAAAGTCATGCGCCAAGGCCCCGGCGCGGCAATGGACCAGCGGCTGCGCATGATCCTGTCCCGCGCCATCGCGGTGCTTGAAACCGAAGGCCACGCCCGCGCCGAGATTGCCGCCGTTCTGGCCTCTTATGGGCTGGGGGCAGGGACGCGGCCAAAGCTGCCGGCCGCCCCGGATGGGGCTGCACCGGTTTTGGCCTTTTGCATAGCCGCCCTGATGAATGAAGGCGCGCGTATCCTGTCCGAAGGCATCGCCCGCCGCCCGTCGGATGTGGATGCAGCAGCCTTGCTGTCGGGGCTTTTCCCGCGCTGGGAAGGTGGGCCGATGTTTCAGGCGGCCGTGATCGGGCCGATGGCGCTGCGGGCAGATTTGCGCGCGCGGGCCGAAAGCCAGCCGCAGATTTTCACCCCGGCCCCGCTGTTTGACCGGTTGATCGCCGAAGGCCTAAGTCTTGCCGATCTGAACCGCGCCTGACCGCCGCTTGGACGCCGATTTCAGGCGACAATCACGCCAAAGACCACGCACATCAACCCGATGCCCGACAGGGCAAGTGCGGCCATGTTCAGCACAACAACCCGTTGCAGCGCGGCGCGCATCGCCGCATCGGGCAGGCCCGATTTCTTGGCACGCATCGCCAGCACGATGCACCACACCAGCCCCGCCACGCCCAAAATCGTCAACGCCGCCCCGATCCAGATCATCCAGTCCATGCCATGCCCCCCTTTGCCGCGACCCTGCCGCCGCGTCCGTGTCATGCCTGTCTTTCAAGGCAATTTCAACGCCGCATGAAACTGGGGCGCAATGTGCAACATGAACAACGCCGCGCAAGGCGCTGATATTTCAATGTTACAATGAAGGGAAAGGTTGGCTGGGGCGCTAGGATTCGAACCTAGGTATGTCGGTACCAAAAACCGATGCCTTACCACTTGGCGACGCCCCAACCGTGTCGGGGTGTTTAGCGAAGGCCTTTGGGGGGTGCAAGGGGGATTTCGCAAAAATCTCGGGCGTTTTCGCGGCATCTGTCGGGCAGTTGTCAGCCCGAGGAATGGCGGCTATGCGAGAGCGATGAAACAGGTGGATGTGATCGTTCTGGGCGCGGGTGCGGCGGGCATGATGGCCGCGGTTGAGGCTGCGCGTCGGGGGCGGCAGGTTTTGGTCATAGACCATGCCGCCAAAGCTGGCGAGAAAATCCGCATTTCCGGTGGGGGGCGGTGCAACTTCACCAATCTTGGTGTCACTGCCGACCGTTTCTTGTCGCAAAACCCGCGCTTTGCCTTGTCGGCGTTGAAACGCTTTACCGCCTGGGACTTTATCGCGCGGCTGGATGCGGCGGGCATTGGCTGGCATGAAAAGACGCTGGGGCAACTGTTCTGCGATGGCTCGGCCAAAGAGGTTGTGGCGCTGTTTGTGGCGGATATGGCGCAGGCGGGGGCGGAGCTGTGGCTGGGCTGCACGGTTGGGCCGCGCCACCGCGACGGCGCGGGCCATATCGTGGAAACCGGGCGCGGGCCGGTGCGGGCCTCGTCGGTGATTGTTGCCACGGGCGGCAAGTCGATCCCGAAGATGGGGGCGACGGGGCTGGGCTATCAGATCGCCGAAGCAGCAGGCTTGCCCTTGGTCGAGACCCGGCCCGGTCTGGTGCCGCTGACCTTTGCGGCGCAAGAGCTGGACTGGATCACCCCGCTGGCAGGCGTGGCGGTTGACGCGCGGGTAAGTTGCGGGCGCACCGGCTTTGACGAGGCGGTGCTTTTCACCCATCGCGGGCTTTCCGGCCCGGCAATTTTGCAGATCTCCAGCTATTGGCGCGAAGGGCAGGCGATCACGCTGGATCTGTGCCCCGGAGTAGATGCGGCACAGGCGCTGAGGGCGGCGCGGCAAGACAACGGCAGGGCGCTTTTGCGCAGCCATCTGGCGCGGCTGGTTCCTGAAAAGCTGGCCCGTCAGATCGAGACCGATCTGGGCACGGCGCTGCCGATTGGCACCTATGGCAATGCCGCCCTTGAACGCGTGGCCGGGCGGTTGCGCGACTGGCCGCTGATGCCGGTCGGGTCTGAGGGCTATCGCACAGCCGAAGTCACGCTGGGCGGAGTGGACACTGCAGCACTTGACGCCCGCACAATGGAGGCGAAGGGCGTGCCGGGCCTGTATTTCGTGGGCGAGGTGGTGGATGTCACCGGCTGGCTGGGGGGCTATAATTTCCAATGGGCCTGGTCCAGCGGCTGGGCCGCAGGGCAGGTGGCCTAGGCCAAACCCGATATTTGACGAAAACCGGGTCTGCGCCCCAAAAGATGTTAAACCCGCCCCATGAGGTGTTAAACCCGCAGGGGGTCGGCCTTTGCCAGCCTGTCAAAGCCCATAAGGCTGTCGATCAGGGCGGGCATATCGGCAAGGCGGATCATGTTCGGCCCATCGGATGGGGCGGTGTCGGGCTCTTGATGGGTTTCCAGAAAAACCCCCGCGATGCCCAGCGAAACCGCCGCCCGCGCCAGAACCGGCGCGAATTCGCGCTGGCCGCCTGAACTGTCGCCCAAACCGCCGGGGAAGGCCACAGCATGGGTGGCATCCATGATAACCGGATAGCCCGTGCGCGCCATGATCGGCAGGCTGCGCATATCGGCCACCAGGCCATTATAGCCAAAGGTGGTGCCGCGTTCGGTCAACAGAATGCGGTCATTGCCGGTTGATGCGATTTTTTCAGCCACATTGGCCATGCCGTAAGGGTCCAGAAACTGGCCCTTTTTCACATTCACCGCCGCACCGGTGCGGCCAGCGGCCAGCAAAAGATCTGTCTGGCGGCACAGCAGCGCCGGGATCTGCAGCACATCAACCACCGAGGCCACTTCGGCCGCCTGTTCGGGTTCGTGAAAGTCGGTCAAGACCGGCATGCCCATGGCGCGAACCGCCTGCAACACCTTCAGCCCCGCCGTCATGCCAAGCCCGCGCTTGCCTTTCAGGCTGGTGCGGTTGGCCTTGTCATAGCTGGCCTTGAAGACGAATTGCGCGCCCGCCTTGGCACAGGCCTCGGCCAGAATGCCTGCGATCATCTGGGCGTGGTCAAGGCTTTCCAACTGGCAAGGCCCCGCAATCACCAGCAAGGGCCGGTCATTGCTTGCGGTCAGCCCGCCAATCGCCACTTCTTTCATGTTCGTCACGCCGAAACCTGCTCTCTCAGGATCGCCACGGTCATCGAGATCATCAGATAGATGCCTGCGAAGATCAACATGACGACAATTGTGTTTTCAAAAGCCCGTGGATAGGCCGCCTCATCGGGTGCCACCGGGGACACCGCCACCGATAGATAGCGCGTCTGGCGGTTGGCTTCCATCCGTGACGTTTCCATGGCCTGCAAGGATTGCGCCAGCAAAAGCTGCCGGGTCTGGGCATCGGCTTGTGCGACCAGAAGATCAGACTGCACCTGGGCCAGGGAAAAGCCGTCTGCGCCCTGTTCGGTCAGCTTGGCGCGCAGCTCGGCAATCTGGGCCTGCAACGTGTCGATCCGGCGTTTCAACGGATCCATCCGCGCCTTGTTGGGGGATGAGTTGGATTCCATCTGCGCCAAAGACAGCTGATCCTGGGTCAATTGGGTTTCCAACTGGCCGATCTGGCTGGTGATCAGCCCCACCTCGGTTTCCGACGACAGGATTTTGAACTTTTCCTGCAGCTGCACGACTTTCAGGTTGGCGTTTTGGTATTTCTTTTCGGCATCCTCATAGCTTTCGCGCGCGCCCTTCATCTGGTCTTCGCGCAGGCGTTGGGTCATCTGGTCAACCTGGTCTTCGGCATAGCCGATCAGCGCTTGGGAATATTCCACCGCCTTTTGCGGATCGGCGGCGGTCACCTCCATTTTCACCACGCCTTCGGTCGGGTCATACGAGATGCGGATGTTTTTCTTATAAAGCTTGAAGGCGGCGGTTTCGCTGGCGTCAGGGGCAAGCCGCTGGATCACGTCGATCAAAGGGTCGGAAAAATGCGCGCGAAAGCCGTTGTCGCGTTCAAGCCGCTGCATGGCGACCTGGCTTTGCAAATAGCCCTGCACTGCAATCGAATCTTGCGCGGTGGCCATGGGGGTTGAGGAAAACAGCCCCCCAAACCCGGACGCAGCCGGGCTTTCGGCCTGCTGGATGACAAATTCGGTCTTGGTGGCATACATCGGCGTGGCGATGGCATAGAAATACAGCCCCGCAAGAAAGGTGGGCAACAGCACGAAAACCGAAAGCCGGGCAAACAAAAGCAAGGACTTGCGGCGGCGGCGGCGCGCGATGTCGCGCTGAATTTTCACCACCTCGGCCAGATGGGCCTGTTCGGCGCGCATCTCGGTCGAGGGCAGTTGGGCGGGCTTGACGGTTTGGGGCAGTTTGACGCCATCCCCGCCGGGGGTGACGGTCAAGGCGCGCGATCCGCCATCGGGCGGCCCATCGCCCGCGCCATCCCCATCGCCCGAGGCAACCATCTCCAGCACAGCATTGGCCTGAAACGGGTCGATCCCTTGGGCGCGCAACAGGCGCACAGCGTCAAAATCGGATGTGGCGGGCAATTCGTATTTTTGCGCCAGTCGGCGGGCCATGCGCAGCTGCCGGCCTGTCAGGCCTTCGCGACGAATGGCGTCAATTTCGGTGGGGGCGGCTTCGGGGCTGCCGGGGGTGGCGATGGGGGCGGTGGCTCCCGCCCCCGCCGGGCCGCCTGCGGTGGCAAAGCGCCCTGCGCCAAACCCATCGGCGCTGTCCGAAGGCATGAAGGCATCATCGCCCAGCACCCTTGGCCGGGCCGCCGGACGGGCGGGCGCCACCGGAATGGGGGCGGCGGGCGGCAAATCAACCCGGCGTGTGCGGAACCGTTTAACTGTGAGCTTCGTAGTCATAAAGCCGCTTCGCCTCTTCAAGGGTGTCGAACATGTAAAGCTGCCCATTGCGCAGCACCGCCGCCGAGCGGCAGAATTTTTCCAGCGTTTGCGCCGCGTGGGAAACCACGATGACGGTGGCATTTTTAAGCCTTTGGCGCAGCACCTCGCCAGCTTTGCGGTTGAACTCGACATCGGTTGATGAGGGCATGCCTTCATCGATCAGATAGATGTCAAACTCCAGCGCCAGCATCAGCGCAAAAGACAACCGCGAGCGCATGCCAGAGGAATAGGTGCCAACCGGCATGTCGAAATATTCGTCCAACCCGCAAAGCCAGCGGCAGAAGCTTTCGACATAGTCAGGATCAAGACTGTAAAGCCGGGCGATGTAGCGGGCATTTTCGGTGGCGGTGTGTTTGCTTTGAATGCCGCCCATGAAGCCCAGCGGAAACGAGATGCGCGAGGTGCGCAGGATGCGGCCTTCGTCGGGTTTTTCCAACCCGGCCATCATGTTGATGATGGTGGTCTTGCCGGTGCCATTGCGCGCCAGAATGCCCAGCGAATTGCCAACTTCGACCGTAAAGCTGGCCTGGTCCAGAATGACCTTGCGCGACTTCCCGGTCCAAAAGGACTTGCTGACATTTTCAAACGCGATCATCCGCCCGCTCGTTACCTGCAAGGGAAACCTTGCCTTGCCTCAGACCTAGCGAGACAAGGTTAAGGCCCCGTTGCCACACTCATTCAGCATGGAAATAGCCAGCCATTGGGGCATCATTATGTCGTTAATCACCAATTGAAGACAATAGCCCGTGATCGGCGGATTGTTTCTGAAACTTCAACGCCGGATCAGCCGCGCCAGCACGATGGCGACTGGCCCGGCCAGCAAAGACAGCGCCAGACCAAGCCGCACCGCTTCGGCCATGCCGCCGCCGGGCAGGGTGATTTCCAGCGACAGCGCGGGCACGGTAAACCCCATGCCGGCGATCAGCGCCAAAAGCCCCACCTCGCGGCGGCGCAGGGCCCCAGGCAGCCCCGCCCCAAAGACCCGTGTCGCCAGCAAAACCCCGGCTAAAAGCCCCAAAGGCTTGCCCAGCCACAAGGCCGCCAAAAGCGTCAACGTGGTTGGCGCAAAGGCCCCCAGATCAATCCCCCCCCGCGTCAGGCCGAACAAAAACAGCACCAGTGCCAGCGGTTTCACAAACAGATGCGCCAGCCGGTTCAGCGGGTCATGCAGGAACTCTTCGGCCTCGGCAAAGACGCCAAAGCTGCGGTCGGCATGGGGAATAACCGTGATGATGGGCAAAAACCCCAATTCGGGCGGCAGACCCGAGGCCGCAACCCCGGCCCAAGACACCAGCCCCGCCACCCCATAGGGCCACAACGCCGTGGCACGCCGCCGCCGCGCCTCGGATGCGCCGGGGCCGGGATCGCGCGCCACCAGACGCCAGACCGTCAGCACGGCAAGCGCCGGCAAGACCAGCCAGACCAGCCGCAGCGCCGCTTGCGGATCGGTCAGACCGGTCAGCAAAAGCCCAAGGATATCCAGCCCGATCGTCAGTAAAAGCGACACATGCAACGCCGGATGTCCCGCCCCGAAAACCGCCCGCGCCACGAAATAGGCCAAGACCACATCGCCGCCCACCGGCACCTGCCAGCCAAGGGCAAAGCTGGCCTCTTCGGCGGTTTCGATCACGGCACCTACCAGCACCCAGACCACAATCGCCCCCAGCGCGCCGCCCAGAATGCCAGCCAGCGGGGCCAAGGCCCGCCGCCCCGCCATGGCCCCGCGCGTCAACACCAGCGCTTCCCACAATTCCTTGCCGATAAAGGCCACGAAAAACGGCATCAACACATGCGACACAATCAACATCGGCGTCAGGCTGATCGGCAAAGGCGCCAGCCAAACCGGCAACTCCAGATCAAAAAGCCGCCATTCCAGCGCGTCGTAATAGCTGTCGGGGGACAGGTTCACCCAAAGGGTCGCAAGGCCCATTCCCAACAAAAGGGCATTGGCAAAACGGCGGACAAAGGGCGATACACGATACATTTTGCGCGCAGTATCTTTCCGGTGACATTAAGCTGTTGAACCACGGACCCTTGCGGGGTTCAATGGCCAATGTCATGTGCTTGGTAACCATGTTTGCCCTTTGCGAAAGGCCCTTTGTGATGACCGAAACCGCGCTGGATGCCGCCTTTTGCGCGATGCAATCGGGGGATGAAGTCATGGCCCGCCGGTTTTACCGGCTTTTGGCCGATACGCCCTTGTTTCTTCTGTTGGCCGAAGAGGCCACGGGCGAGGCCATTACCCCGCAGGTCTTTGAACTGACCGACGGCCCGGTGATCCTGGCCTTTGACAGCGAAGAGCGGCTTGCGGGGTTTCAAGACGGCCCGGTGCCCTTTGCCAGCCTGCCGGGGCGGGTGATCGCCTCGCTCATGGCCGCCGATGAGGGGCGCGCGCTGTGGTTGGGGCTGAACCTTGATACAGGCGCGGCCAGCGAAACCCTGTTGCCGCCCGATGCCATGGGCCATTTGCTGGCGCTTTTGGATGTATCGCCCGATCAGGCCGAGGCCCAGGCCCGCGCCTTTGCCGCGCCCTTGGTGCCCGAGGCGCTGGACGAAGCGCTGCGCTTTGCGCTGACGGGGGCCAGCGGTTTGGCGGCAGGTGCGGTTTTGGTGGCGGTCACCTATGCGGGTGGCGCGCGCGGCCATGTGCTGGCGCTGGTCGGAACGCCCGAGGCCGCACAGGCCGAACTTGCCCGCGCCATGGCCGAGGCCTTGTCTTTTGCCGGGCTTGAAGCGGCCGCACTGGATGTGACCTTCCTTGCCCCCGAGGCGCCAGCCTTGGCGCAGATGCGCAAGGTGGGGCGCATTTACGAGGTGCCAAAGCCCGCCCCCAAAGACGCCGCCCCGATTCCGGCCGCGCCGGGGTCTGATCCATCAAAACCGCCAAGACTGCGCTAAAACTTGGGGTAATATATTACCGCAAATATTAAGCCATTGTTTTTGATGTAAACATTGAGCCATCCGCCGCTTGACGGCACCCAAGCCATGCGCGATAAGCCCCCATCTTTGACGCCGGGGCCTTGCCCCATTCCTTCTTACAGGACCGACCACATGAAAACCTTTACCGCAACGCCTGCGGATATTGACAAAAAGTGGATCCTGATCGACGCCGAAGGCGTTGTTCTGGGCCGTCTTGCCACCATCGTGGCCAATATCCTGCGCGGCAAAAACAAGCCGACCTTCACGCCGCACATGGACATGGGCGACAACGTGATCGTGATCAATGCCGACAAAATCCAAATGACCGGCAAGAAGCGCGAAGACAAGGTCTATTACTGGCACACCGGCCACCCGGGCGGCATCAAGCAGCGCACGGCACGTCAGGTGCTGGAAGGGGCCCATCCCGAACGTGTCGTGATGAAAGCGGTTGAACGCATGATCACCCGCAACCGTCTTGGCCGCGTGCAGATGACCAACCTGCGCGTCTATGCCGGTGCGGCCCACCCGCATGAAGCTCAGCAGCCGACCGTCCTCGACGTTAAGGCGCTGAACCCGAAGAACACCCGGAGCGCATAATCATGGCCGATATCAAATCCCTCGACGATCTGAAATCCGCCGTTGGCAATGCCCCGGCAGCCGCGCCCGCCGCGATTGTCCGCACTCCGATGCGCGACAAGCTGGGCCGTGCCTATGCCACCGGCAAGCGTAAGAACGCCATCGCCCGCGTCTGGATCAAGCCCGGCACGGGTAAGGTTGTGGTGAACGGCAAGGAAGTTGCTGTCTACTTCGCCCGCCCAGTGCTGCAGATGATCCTGAAGCAACCCTTCACCGTTGCCAATGTCGAAGGTCAATTCGACGTATTCGCGACGGTTGTTGGCGGTGGTCTTTCGGGCCAGGCTGGCGCTGTGAAGCACGGCATCTCGAAAGCCTTGCAGCTTTACACGCCCGAACTTCGTGGCGCGCTGAAAGCCGCAGGCTTCCTGACCCGCGACAGCCGCGTTGTGGAACGTAAGAAATACGGTAAGCCGAAGGCACGCCGCTCGTTCCAGTTCTCCAAGCGTTAATCGCGACAGATCAAAATTCAGAAACGCGCGGATCCCTTGGGGCCGCGCGTTTTGCTTTGTCGGGTGTTTACATGTTCGCGATCTTCCGGGGCAGGGCGGTGGGGTCAGGTCCAGTCGACGGGCTTTGGCGTGTCATCCCCAGCGCAAAGATGGTCAAGCCCGACATCTTGCAACAGGTGGCGGTCCAGCCGGGCCAGATCGCGGCGGGTTTTCTGGTGCAGCTCCCACCGCGCCACGGCAGAGGCAAGCGTCACCAAAAGCCGCGAGATCGGCGGCAGAACGGTGCCTTGCGACAAGACGGACGACACGACTGGCGGCAAGGCTTGGGCGGGACCGTTGGGCATGGGACACTCCATTTGTATTGCTGCACATACATCTACGCGTTATTGATTGGATACAATCGCCAAGACGCGCAGGCCAGAGGAGTATTGCGATGGATACAATTTGGGCAGAGCTGCGCGCCGAAGGCGACGGGCCGAAATACCTGAACCTGTCGCGTGCTCTGCGCGATGGGGTCCGCGAAGGGCGCTTTGCTGAAGGCATGCAGGCCCCGACGGTCCGCGATCTGGCCTGGGCGCTGAAGGTCACGCCGGGCACCGTGGCGCGGGCCTATCAGATATTGACACAGGAAGGCATTCTGGAAGCCACCGTCGGCCGTGGCACCTTTGTTGCCGCCCGCAAAGCCCGGCTTGGGCCGACCCAGCCGCTGTTTTCCGAACTTGATCCCGGGCTTACGCAGGGCCGGGTTGACTTGCGCAGCCCACAATTGCCCGAGGTTGGGCAAACCGCCGCCCTTGCCGCGGCGCTGCAGCGGCTTTCGGGCGCGGTGGGGGTGGATTGGCTGCGCTATACCAACCAGCGGGCCGAGGCCGATCTGCGCGCCGAGGTGTGCCACTGGATGGCCGGGCGCGAGCTGGGCCCCTATGGCGCGGATGACGTGATGCTGACCCATGGCGGGCAGAATGCGGTCAACCTGATCCTTGCGTGCTGCCTGCGTGGCGACCGGCCGGTGGTGCTGACCGAAGATCTGTCCTTCCCCGGCTTTCGCTATGCCGCAAGGCTGGCCCGGGCCGAGGTGGTTGGCCTTGAGATGGATGACGAGGGTATTCTGCCTGCGGCCTTGGATGCCGCCTGCCGCCGCCACGGGCCGCAGGTTTTGTGCCTTACCCCCGACACCCAAAACCCCACCACCGCGCGGATGGGGGGGGCACGGCGCGTGGAAATCATCGAAATTGCAAGACGTTACGACCTTCAGATCATCGAGGATGATTGCTATGCGCCCGCCTTCCCCGACCTGCCAGCCCTGCGCGCCTTGGCGCCCGAGCGGGTGTGGTTTGTAGGCTCGGTGTCAAAAACCGTGACGGCAGCGCTGCGCTTTGGCTATGTCATCTGCCCGCAGGGCATGGGTGAAGCAGGGCGTTTGACGGCGCAGCACGGCTTTTTTGCCCTGTCGCAGCCGGTGCATGCGCTGATGCTGGATCTGTTCCGGTCCGGGGCGGCCGAAGACATTCGCCAAAAGGCGCAGCGCGAATTGTCTGACCGGCTGCAGCTGGTGGTCCATCAATTGGGCGGGTTTGACCTGTCTTGGCAGCCCGGCATGCCCTTTGCCTGGTTGCGCCTGCCGCAGGGGTGGCGGGCCTCGACCTTTACCCGCATGGCGGAAGATGCCGGTGTGTTGGTGCGCCCCTCAGATCAGTTTGCCATGGTGCATGGACGCGCGCCAAATGCGGTGCGGCTGGCGGTGGTGGGGGATATACCGCGCGGCCAGCTTGAACAGGAGGTGACCGCCTTGGCCACGATGGTGCCGCGCCCGCCAAGCGATATGGCGGTCTGACGGCCCATCGCACGCAACAGGGCCTGTTCGCCAATATGGGGTGCAATTTGCGCCACTGATGCACGGATGCAACAGTTTTATGCGCTTTTGCCGCGGATTGTGCGCCCTATTGGGGAACAATTGACGCAAGACCCCGGAAAGGTGCAAGAATCCGGGCAGAGCAGAACAAAAACAAGGTCCAAAAAAATGGGACTCCAAACCACCTTCCACGCCCCCCACGGTGGCGCTGATTTCCTTGGCTGGCGCAAAGCGCGCAACGGTGCGACCGAAATCGTTTATGACGATGGCGTCACCCGTCGCATGGTCTGGCGCGTTGCCAGCGTTGTGAATGAAGCCCGAATCGTTGATGCGCTGCGCGTGTCGGTCTCCAGCCTGCGCGTGGTGCCCACGCTTTATGACGAGCTGAAGAAACGGGCGATTGCCATTGAGCGTGTGGGCGCCTGAGACAGGCCCATCGCGTGCGGCATGTTCCGGCCAAGCCTTTGGCGCGAAAGGCTGGACCTCTGCCTTCACTTCATGCATCCTGAACCCTGTGGCGTTGCCGCTCGAATTTGCTTGCCCGGTCGCACGGCTTGGGCCTAGAATTTGATCAAATAACAAAGTGACGTGCCAACAGGGGGCATGATGAACCAGAACGGAATACTGGCCCGGATCCGGCGATCCGAGGGGGCCAGCGGTTTGACGATTGTTTCGCCCACGGCGGTTTATGCCATTTTGCTTTTGGCGGCCCCCCTTGCGACGGTTTTGCTGTTTTCGGTGCTGACATCGGAAAACGGCCATATCGTTTGGGCGTTCTCGCTCGAGAATTACCAGACGGTTTTCAGCCATCCGGTTTACCGCGCCATCATGGCCCGGTCGTTGACGGTTTCAACGCTGGTAACCCTGGCAACGGTGGTGCTGGCCTATCCGCTGGCCTATTACATTTCGTTCCACGTCTCGGCCAGTCGCAAGTCGCTGTGGCTCTTTTTGGTCACACTGCCGTTCTGGACAAGCTATATCATCCGCGTGTCGCTGTGGCGGGTGATCCTGGGCTATAACGGGGTGATCGACAGCGCGCTGATGGATATGGGCCTGATCGGCGAGCCGCTGAACATCTTGTCCAATGGCGTGACGTCGATCGTCATCACGCTGGCCCATGCCTATGCACCCTTCGCCATTCTGCCGATCTTTGTGTCGCTGGAAAAGGTTGACCGCGCCTTGCTTGAGGCCGGTCAGGATCTGGGCGAAAGCAAGCTGCGCACCTTTTGGCGCGTGACCTTGCCACTGTCGATGCCGGGGGTGATTGCCGCGGTGCTGATCGTGTTCATCCCGACGGTGGGCGACTATGTCACGCCTGAACTGATCGGCGGCGGCAAGGTGCCGATGATTGCCAATATGATCGAAAGCCAGCTTTTGAAGCAGCGCGATCAGGCGCTTGGCTCGGCGCTGTCGGTGACAGTCATGGCGATTGTCGCGGTGGTTTCGATCCTGTTCCTTCTTCTTAACCGTCGTTTCATTGGGGGGCAAAAATGAAGGCTCCGTCGTTGCGCATCTATGCGATTGCCTATCTGATCTTTCTTTATGCCCCGATCATCCTGCTGCCGATGTTTGCCTTCAACGATTCAAAGGTGGTGCAATTCCCGCTGAAGGGCTTCACGCTGGAATGGTTTCAGCAAATGAGCAATGACGCCCAGCTTGGCATTGCGGTGAAAAACAGCCTGATCATCGCGCTGTCTTCGTCAACACTTGCGACCACTTTGGGCATCTTTGCCGCCCGCGCGTCGACCCGGTTTTCCTTTCCGGCAAAAGGGTCGATCATGGGGCTTATCATGCTGCCCATGGTGCTGCCCGAGATCATCGTGGCGATGTCATTGTTGATTGTGTTGCTAAGCATCGGGGTGAAGCTGTCGCTTTTCACCATCATTCTGGGCCATGTGCTGATCTGCACGCCCTTTGCGGTGGCGATCCTGTCTTCGGCCTTTCAGTCCTTGGACAAGTCCTTGGAAGAGGCGGCCTATGACCTGGGCGAAACCCCGCTTTCGACCTTTCGGCTTATTATCCTGCCTTTGGTCTTGCCTGGCATCATCTCGGCCTTCCTGATCTGCTTTACCATTTCGATCGACGAATTCATCATCGCGAACTTTCTGGGTTCGGGCGAGGCGGTGCTGTCGGTCTATATCTTCGGCCAGTTCCGCTTCCCTGCCAAAGTGCCGTCGATGCTGGCGCTTGGCACGATCCTTGTGCTGTTGTCGATTTGTCTTCTTACCATCGCTGAATATTTCCGCCGGCGCGGCATTGCCAAGACCGGTGGCAAGGATACCGGAGGCTTCCTGTGACGTTCTCGGCTGACAAACCCACGATGATTGAATTCAAGGACGTCCATAAATATTATGGCGACTATCACGCCTTGCGCGGGATCAACGGCACCATCAAGGCGGGCGAGTTCTTTTCGCTGCTGGGGCCATCGGGCTGTGGCAAGACCACGCTGTTGCGCACCATTGCCGGGTTCGAGGGTATTTCCTCGGGCGCGGTGATGATCGACGGCAAGTCGATGGAAGGGGTGCCGGCCAATATGCGGCCAACCAATATGGTGTTTCAGTCTTATGCGATTTTTCCGCATATGACGGTGGCCGAAAACGTGGGCTTCGGCCTGCGCAAAGATCCGCGGTCAAAGGCTGAAAAGACCGCCGCGGTGAATGAAACGCTGGAGATGGTGGGCCTGAAGGGCTTTGGCAACCGGGCGGCGCATGCGCTTTCGGGCGGGCAGCGCCAGCGGGTCGCCTTGGCGCGCGCGCTGATCCTGAAGCCCAAGGTTCTGCTGCTGGACGAGCCGTTGTCGGCGCTGGACAAAAAGATGCGCGAACATATGCAGGTGGAGCTTATCAAGCTGCAGCGGCAGGTTGGCATCACCTTCATTCTGGTGACCCATGATCAGGAAGAGGCGCTGGTGATGTCAGACCGCATCGCCGTCATGTTCGACGGCGAGATCGCGCAGCTGGCCGATCCTGAAACGCTGTACAGACGTCCAATGTCAAAGAAGGTGGCGGATTTCATCGGCACGATGAACTTTGTTCCTGCAACCGTGCTGTCAGAGGCTGGCGGCAAGGTCGAGGTCGATGCCAAGGGTCTTGGCAAGGTCACGCTCGATGCCGCGATCCAGCCGCCGATCACCGGCGATAGCCCGGTCGTGGGCATGCGCCCCGAAACCCTGACGCTGCTTTATGATGACCAAAAGCCGACCGAACGCGAAACCGAAGGCGTCATCGACGAGGTGATCTACTTTGGCGACATGACCTATTACGATGTCTATCTTGGCGGCACGGATGTTGAAGTGCGGCTGTCGATGCGCAACGTGCCGGGCCGTCCGATCCTGGATGTGGGCAGCAAGGTACGCGTGGCCTGGAGCCCGTCGGCGCTGGTGCTGTTCCGCTAAGCTGCGGGATTCTCTGCAAAAACCAAAGGGCGGGCGCAGAGCCCGCCTTTTCATTTGTCGGGCGACAAAAGCCCCAATCCGCGCAGATAAATGCCGATCCCGGTTTCCAGCAGGTCTTCAGGCGGAAAGGGGCTGCGGTTCTGACCGCGCATGAACAACTCTACCACGCCGTGGCTCATCGCCCAGACATGGGCCGAAAACATCGCGGCGGGCGGGCGGCGGCCCTCGGGCAGCTGTGCGGCCAGCCCGGCGGCGGCACGGTCCTGCACCGCCTTGGCGCGCATCGCCACTTCGCCCACCTGCGGATGCGCCGCCAGATTCAGCCCGCTTTCAAACATCGCCATATAATGGCCGGGGTATTTGCGGGCGAATGCCAGATAGGCCCGGCCCGTCGCTTCAAACGCGGCAAGGGGGCTGGGTTGGCCGTTGGAATAGGCAAACTCCATCAGGGCGGCGAAGATGTCAAAACCCTGACGCGCCACCTCGGCGATCAGGTCTTCGCGGCCGGCAAAGTGGCGATAAACCGCGGCTGGGGTCACATCGGCGGTCTTGGCGGCCTCGGACAGGGTAAAGCCGTTTGGCCCCTGCGCCGCGATCAGCTCCAGCGCCGCATCAACCAGCGCCTGCCGCAAATTGCCGTGGTGATACCCTTTTTTCACTTGGCCCGCAGTCCTGGCCCGCCGCAGATCTTGTCGTCGATCTTGCCGATGGCGGTCTTGTTGCGGCCCTTGTAATCGACGGCCAAAAGCAAGGATTGCACCGCCGCAATCCGCGCGCGCTTTTTGTCATCCGACAAGATCACCGTCCAAGGCGCATAGGGGAAATGGCTGCGCTCCATCGTATCGGCGATGGCGGCCGAATAGGCATCCCATTTGGCCAACCCATCAACGTCAATCTGCGACAGCTTCCACTGTTTCAGCGGATCCTGTTCGCGGTCAAGAAAGCGCTTGAGCTGTTCGGCCTGCCCAACCTCAAGCCAGAACTTCAGAAAGATGATCCCTTCATCCACGATCATCCGTTCAAATTCAGGCAGTTGGCGGAAGAACTTCTCACGCTGATCGGGGGTGCAAAAGCCGAACACATGTTCGATCATCGCCCGGTTGTACCAAGACCTGTCGAACAGCGCCATTTCGCCCTTGGCCGGCAACCAGTCGACATAGCGCTGGAAATACCACTGTGCGGCCTCGCGGTCGGTGGGTTTTGACAAGGCCACCACATTGGCCACACGCGGGTTCAGATTTTCGCGCATAACCCCGATGGTGCCGCCTTTGCCGGCAGCATCGCGGCCCTCGAACAGCACAACCACCCGCTTGCCGGTGGCTTTGACATCGGCCTGCAGCTTTGCCAGTTCGATCTGAAGTGCGGCCATGTCTGCTGCATAGACCTTGCCCTTCATCTCTGCGGCATAGGGGTAATCATGGTTCAGAATATCATCCTTGCCAGCCTCTTGCATGGCCTTGCGCAGGGGCTGAGGTGCGCCTTCGCGGAAATAGCGGCTGATTGCGCCATCAAAAGGCAGGTCCATCATGAAACTCCTATACCATTGATATCAAACGGGGTTCCCTGATAAATCTCGTTCACCCAATTGCCGTAAAGCAGATGGGCATGGCTGCGCCAGCGGTTCTTGGGCGGGTTGGCGGGATTGTCATCGGGGTAATAGTTCATCGGCACGTTGATCGGCGTGCCCGCGGCCACGTCGCGGTCATATTCCTGCTTCAGCGTGTCGCTGTCATATTCAAAGTGGTTGAAGATATACAGCGCGCGGTGGTCAGGGTCTTCGACCAGACAGGGGCCAACCTCGGCGCTGCCCAAAAGCGTTCGCAGGCCGGGGGCTGCGTCAATTTCGGATTGGCGCATTTCGGTCCAGCGGCTGACCGGAATGACGAAATCATCCGAAAAACCGCGCAGATAGGGCGAAGTCGGGTTCAGGTTCTGATGGCGAAAGCAGCCAAAGGCCTTGGCGGCCAGCATGTGTTTTTGCACGCCATGAAAGTGATTTATCATCGCCATGCCGCCCCAGCAGACGCCAAAGGTGGAAAAGACATGGCTTTGCGTCCAATCCATGACGCGGCGCAGCTCGTCCCAATAGGTGACCTCTTCGAAGGGCAGATGTTCGATCGGCGCCCCGGTGATGATAAGCCCGTCAAACTTTTCGCCGCTTGCCTCGACCTCGGCAAAGGGGCGGTAAAAGGTTTCCATATGCGCGGCCGCGGTGTTGCGCGTCTGATGTTCGGTCATGCGGATCAGTTGCAAATCAATCTGCAGCGCCGTCGCGCCGATCAGTCGGGCGAACTGGTTTTCGGTCTGTATCTTCTTCGGCATCAGGTTCAAAAGGCCAATCCGCAAGGGGCGAATATCTTGCTGCGCGGCCCGGTCCGGCGACATGACCATGACGCCTTCATTGCGAAGGACATCAAAGGCGGGCAGGGTAGAGGGCAGGGTGATCGGCATGATGGAACCTTGAAGGATTACGGCAGGTTAGGTCTGTGCACCGCGCCGATCAAGGGCGCGGGCGATCAGGGCGTCGAAAGCGTCGGGGGATGATGTGGCGCTGGCCACTTCTTCGGCGGTAACCGTAACCCCCCAGCGCGCCATCGCGCCATAGCGCGGCTGGCGGCTTTCCAAAAGCCGGGCATAGCCAAAGCGCAAGAAGGCATCAGGATCAGCGGTTTCGGCACTTCGGCCGGATTGGGCAAGATATTCCGCCCAGACCTGCATCAGGAAATCCGGCCGATAGAACATCGGTTTCGGGGCGCGGTCAAAGCGGCGGCACAGTTCGTCACGATGGGACTCGGAGCCTTTGATCCAGACCGGTAACAGATGCGCCGCGATTTCGGTCATCACCGGATCGGCGGCGTCATCGCCATTGACCACTTCGCAGATTGACCCCGAGGTATCGCAGACAAAGTGATTGTATCCATACAAATCCTTTGCCCGGTCGATAAAGCGGGTGGTGTCCAGCATGGCGGCCACTTCGGCATGGCCGTGCTGATTTTGGCGGCGCTGATATTCGCCAAAGGGCAAGCCGCCCTTGGCCGCATCGCCCGGCTTGCCAAGATAGGTGGACAGGGGGGCAAGATTGTCGAAGGTGATGTTGGACGTGATGAACACCGAATCCGACAACAACAGTTCGCGCAAAAGCGGAACCTTCATCGCCTCGCGTTTGAAATTGTCCGAGATATATTCGCCCATATAGCGCGTGCCGATCCGGTAATCGACCGAGTAGTGAAACCAGTCCCCCGCATCACGCAGCATGTTGGACAGGGTGGTCTTGCCAAGCCCTGACATGCCAAAAAGCATCACCCGCTTGTGCGGGGCCGTCAAAAAGGCCTGTCCATCGGCATAGATCATCGCGGGTCTCCAACAGCGTTGCCCCCTGTTACAAGGCCGGGGCGGCAAATTCACGCGGAAATTCAGCCTTTGCGCAATTCGGCACGAACCGAGATCCAGATGCCGGCGAAAATCACCAAACCACCCCCCAGAACAAAAGGATCCAAAGGTTCGGCATATGCCATGGCACCGATCACGGCGATCAGCGGCAGACGGACAAAATCAAGCGGCATGACAAAGCTTGCAGGGGCCAAGGACAGGGCCGAGGTCAGCGAAAAATGCGCCAGGACCCCGCAAAATCCGATCAACATGAGCCACGGCAGGGTTTGGGCGGTGGGCCAAGTGACCTGCCCATCATAGCCCGCCGCAAGAATGCCGAACACCGCTTGAAAAACCGTAAGCCAGAACATGATGGTGATAACCGCCTCGCCCCGCGTCAGGCGCTTGGTCAGAATGGTGGTGGCGGCAAAGCCCAAAGCGCTGCCCGCCGCCGCCAGAACCCCGGGGTTCAGATGCGTCACGTCGGGGCGCGCCACGATGAGAATGCCGACAAACCCCAAGCCCGCCGCAATCATCCGCGGCCCGCTCAGCCGTTCGCCCAAAAACAGTGGCGACAACAGGATCACCCAGATCGGCGAGGTGAATTCCAGCGCGAAGACCTGCGCCAAAGGGATCATGGTCAGCGCCCAGAACCACAGGTTTTGGGCGGTGAAATGCACAATATTGCGCACAGCATGGCCCGACAGCCGTTGTGCGGTGATGCGCCCAAGCTGGCCCGTGACAAACCCCGCCACCAGCACGATGAAAATCCCGATCACCGACCGCGCCGCCATGATTTCAAAGCTGTCATGAACGCCGTTGATGGCCCGCGCGGCAATGGCCATGGCGCTGAAGGAAAAGATCGCGCCGGTCATCCACAGGGCGGCTTTTACGGTTGGCGTCATCAATGGGTCAATCTTCTGAAAAGACGCGATATTCGCGCCGGATATGGGCCGTGGCGGCAAACCAGCTGCTGGCCTTGGTGCGGGTTTGGTGGGCATCGAAGGCGGCTTGGTTCACAAAACTTTCCTCAACCGACCAGATCAGCGGATCGGCGGTTTGCGCCACTTCGAAAGACAGGCAGCCCGGTTCGGCACGGCTAAGGCGGATGTGCTTGTCAAGATGGTCGCGCACAATGGCGACATCTTGTTCATTCGTACAAATCACATGGCCGGAAAGACGGATCATCGCAACACCTCGGTTCAATAGCCGGCCGTCAGGCCGAAATCCAGCATTACCGCAGCCCCGGTGATGCCCGCAGCAGCCGGCGACATGAGAAAGGCCACGTTCTGCGCCACCTCTTCCGGCGTCAGGAACCGGGCGGCATCACCTTGGGGGTAATGGGCCAAAAGCCGGTTGAAATAGCCGGCTGGATCGTCGCCCCCATAGCGGCTCGCCTGCATCTCCAGCATGGGCGAGGCAATGTCCGACGGGCACAGCGCGTTGACGCGGATGCCCTTGGGCGCAAGTTCGCGCGCCAAGGCCTTTGTCATGGTGGTCACCCCGCCTTTGGACGCGCAATAGATCGCAGCCCCGGCATTGCCGACAACCCCCGCATCTGACGAGATATTGACAATTGCCCCCCGGGTTTCAGCCAGCGCCGGAATGGCGCGGGAGCACAGAAAAAAACAGGCTTTCAGGTTTACATCCATGCAATCGGCCCAGTCGGCCTCGGTCGCGGCGGCGCTGTCGCCTTCAACCCACAGGCCTGCGGCATTGACCAGCCCGTCCAACCGCCCAAGCCCCGCCACGGCACGGGCCATGATTTCGCTGCAGGCCAGGCCATCACGCAAATCGCCCAAAAGCGGGATCGCGCCGGTGGCACCCGCGCAGGCCTGAAGGGCAGGGGCGTTGACATCGGTTATCGCCAAACGCGCGCCCAGCCGGGCCAAAAGCCGCGCCGTGGCCCCACCCACACCGCCACCCGCGCCGGTGACAAGAAAGGCTTTACCCGCAAAAAGGCCGGGGGCAAATATCTCGGGGCTGGATGGCATGACACTCCTCATTTCCCGCGCATCAGGGCGCAGCTTGGCCGAATTGTCCAGTGGCTGGCTGCGGCGCTTTGTGGCGCCGGGGCAAAGCGGGCGCAGGCCGGGCTGTGCCAAAGGTCAAGAAAGCTGGGACCAAAGCCAAGAAAAAGGCCCGCACGATGGCGGGCCTTTGGTTATTCAAGCTCGATCGTGCCGGGCGGTTTCGAGGTGCAGTCATAAAACACCCGGTTGATGCCCTTTACCTCATTGATGATCCGCGTGGCGGTTTCGGACAGGAAGTCGTGGCTGAAAGGATAGTAATCCGCCGTCATCCCATCAACCGAGGTGACCGCCCGCAGCGCCAGCGCATAGTCATAGGTCCGCCCGTCGCCCATCACCCCCACCGTGCGCATCGGCAAGATGGCGGCGAAGGCCTGCCAGATCTCATCGTAAAGCCCGTGCTTGCGGATCTGGTCGATATAAACCGCATCGGCCCGGCGCAGGATATCCAGCTTTTCGGTGGTGATCTCGCCGGGGCAGCGAATGGCAAGGCCCGGACCGGGGAAAGGATGGCGGCCGATGAACGACTGCGGCAGACCAAGTTCACGGCCAAGCGCGCGCACCTCGTCCTTGAACAGCTCGCGCAGCGGTTCCACCAGCTTCAGCCCCATCTTTTCAGGCAAGCCGCCGACATTGTGGTGCGATTTGATGGTGACCGAAGGCCCGCCCGAGAAGGAAACGCTTTCGATCACATCGGGATAAAGCGTGCCTTGGGCAAGAAATTCGGCGCCCTCGATCTGGTTGGCGTATTTCTGGAAAACCTCGATGAACAAGCGCCCGATGGTCTTGCGCTTGACCTCGGGGTCGGAAACGCCTTCCAGCTGGCCAAGGAACAGGTCGGATTCGTCGGCGTGGATCAGGTTCAGATTGTAGTTCTCGCGGAACATCTTCACGACCTGTTCCGCCTCGCCCAGCCGCAAAAGCCCGTGGTCGACGAAAACGCAGGTCAACTGATCGCCAATCGCTTCATGCAGCAAAATCCCGGTGACAGAGCTGTCAACGCCGCCCGACAGCGCGCAGATCACCTTTTTGTCGCCAACCTGTGCGCGGATTTTCGCAATCATCTCTTCGCGGTAAGCGCCCATCGTCCAGTCGCCCTTGAACCCCGCCAGTTTCACGAAGTTTTCGTAAAGCTTGGCCCCTTTGGGGGTGTGATGCACCTCGGGGTGGAACTGCACGGCATAAAACTGGCGCGCGACATCGGCCGTGATGGCAAAGGGCGCATTGGGCGAGGTGCCATAGACCTGAAAGCCGGGGGCGATTTTCGACACATGGTCGCCGTGGCTCATCCAGACCTGTTCATCGCCTGCGTCAAACCAGCCGTCCAAAAGCGGCAAGCGGTTGGCGGTGGGGGTGACATAGGCCTTGCCGAACTCGGCCGTGCCGTGGCCGCCTTCGACATGGCCGCCAAGGTAGTGCATCATCACCTGCTGGCCATAGCAAATGCCAAGGATCGGCACGCCCAGATCAAACACGCCCTTGGGCGGCATCGGCGCGCCATCCCAATACACACTGGCGGGACCGCCCGAGAAGATCACGGCCTTGGGCCCAAAGGCCCGAAGGAAGGCATCATCCACCTTGTTATAGGGATGAATTTCGCAAAAGACGTTCAGCTCGCGCAAACGGCGCGCGATCAGCTGCGTCACCTGAGAGCCAAAGTCGATGATGAGAAGGCGGTCATGTTGTGTCATGCGTCCGCGTAGCTTTTGGAGAAGGGAATCGCAAGAGGCAGAGCGGAACCGGGCCGGTCGCTTTTGGTCGCGAACCGTGTCGCTTTTGGCGGTCATGCGCCGCTTTTCCAAGGCGGCGCGCCATGGCTTCAGCGCATAAGGGACAAAACATCTTTCGGAGGCCAGACATGAGTGATCTAGCAGCAGGGCGCCGCGCCCGTGGTGGTGGCGGTTCGGCCCGCAGGGCAGAGCGGACGGCAGTTTCGTTTGAAACGGCCAGGTTCATTCAGCGCAATATCCCGAACTTCGAGATCCTGAACGAAGAAGCGCTGCAGATCATCGAGCACAATGCCGAAACCGTGCTGGAAGAAATTGGCGTCAATTTCGTGGAAAAC
>JAIOXV010000016.1 GCA_021741465.1 Paracoccaceae bacterium | reverse complement strand
TGGCAGCGAATACCGCGCCTTGGTCAACCTGCCGGGCATCGAAGACGCCCGCGTCTGGGAACCCGAGCCCGCCACTGTCTACTTCTGGGAGCGTTGAGAGAATGCAGACTTTCGATCTGGGTAAAGAGGGCCTGCGCGCATTGAACTCGTCGCTTCACGCGCTGAAGGGGCAGACCAACATGACCGCTTGGGAGGTCATCAACCCCAAAGGCGCGCATGCGATCGCCGCAGGCGTTGATGCGCCGGTGGACATCACGGTGCGCGGCTCCACGGGCTATTACTGCGCCGGCATGAACAAGCTGGCGACGATCCGCATCAAGGGATCCGCCGGGCCGGGTGTGGCCGAAAACATGATGTCGGGCACCGTCATCATTGACGGCGATGCCAGCCAATATGCCGGGGCCACGGGCCGCGGCGGCCTGTTGGTTATCAAAGGCAATGCCTCCAGCCGCTGCGGCATTTCGATGAAGGGCATCGACATCGTGGTGCATGGCAACATCGGCCACATGTCCTGCTTCATGGCGCAATCTGGCAACATGGTCGTGTTGGGCGATGCAGGCGAGGCACTGGGCGACAGCCTTTATGAGGCGCGCCTTTTCGTGCGCGGCTCGGTCAAATCCCTTGGGGCGGATTGCATTGAAAAAGAAATGCGCCCCGAACACTATGCCATTCTGGAAGATCTTCTGAAGCGTGGTGAAGCCGATGGCAAAGCCAAGCCGCAGGAATTCCGCCGCTATGGCTCGGCCCGCAAACTTTACAATTTCAATATCGACAACGCGTCGGCTTACTGAGGCAAAACATGAGCGATTTTCCCCATACCCCGCCGCGCTATTCGGCCACCTTCACCCCGGCGATCAACGCTGAAATCCGTCGGGCTGCGGCCAGCGGGATCTATGATATTCGCGGCGGCGGCACCAAGCGCCACCTGCCGCATTTCGATGATCTGCTGTTCCTTGGCGCGTCGATTTCCCGCTATCCGCTGGAAGGCTACCGCGAAAAATGCGCCACCGATGTCTGGTTGGGCACCCGTTTCGCCAAGAAACCGATCCATCTGGACATCCCGGTCACCATCGCAGGCATGTCATTCGGGGCGCTTTCGGGCCCTGCAAAAGAGGCCCTTGGCCGGGGCGCAAGCGCCGCGGGCACCTCGACCACAACCGGTGACGGTGGCATGACCGAGGAAGAACGCGGGCATTCCAAAACGCTGGTTTATCAGTACCTTCCCAGCCGTTATGGCATGAACCCCGATGACCTGCGGCGCGCTGACGCGATTGAAGTCGTGGTCGGTCAGGGCGCAAAGCCCGGCGGTGGCGGCATGTTGCTTGGCCAGAAAATCAGCGACCGCGTTGCCAATATGCGCAACCTGCCCAAGGGCATCGACCAGCGTTCGGCCTGCCGTCACCCCGACTGGACCGGCCCGGATGATCTGGAAATCAAGATCATGGAAATCCGCGAAATCACCGATTGGGAAAAGCCGATCTATGTGAAAGTTGGCGGGGCACGTCCCTATTACGACACCGCTTTGGCGGTGAAAGCGGGCGCGGATGTGGTTGTGCTGGACGGCATGCAAGGCGGCACAGCGGCAACGCAGGATGTGTTCATCGAGCATGTCGGCATGCCGATCCTGGCCTGTATCCCGCAGGCGGTGAAAGCCCTGCAAGACCTTGGCATGCACCGCAAGGTGCAGTTGATCGTGTCGGGCGGCATCCGCACTGGGGCCGATGTGGCCAAGGCCATGGCGCTGGGTGCGGATGCGGTGGCCATTGGCACGGCCGCCTTGATCGCGCTGGGCGACAATGACCCGAAATGGGAATCTGAATACCAGAAGTTGGGCACCACGGCCGATGCCTATGATGACTGGCATGAAGGCAAAGACCCCGCAGGCATTACCACCCAAGACCCCGAACTGTCAAAACGGTTCGATCCGGTTCTCGGGGGGCGTCGTCTGAAGAACTATCTCAAAGTGATGACGCTCGAAGCGCAGACCATCGCGCGGGCTTGCGGCAAGAACCACCTGCACAATCTGGAACCGGAAGATCTTTGCTCGCTGACGATTGAAGCTGCGGCAATGGCGGGGGTTCCGCTGGCAGGCACGAACTGGATCCCGGGGCGCAATGGCGGCTTCTAAGCCGCCCCCCTTCTTTAAAAAACGTAAAGACGACAGGGAGTTAAACTATGGCGAAAGACCTTGCCAAATGGGCCAAGGATAAGGGCGTCAAGTATTTCATGGTCTCTTACACCGACTTGTTCGGTGGACAGCGCGCGAAACTGGTGCCAACGGCTGCGATCAATGACATGGCGGTGGACGGGGCGGGCTTTGCCGGCTTTGCCACCTGGCTGGACCTGACCCCGGCCCATCCTGACATGATGGCTGTCCCTGATCCGGAATCGGCCATCCAGCTGCCGTGGAAAAAGGAAGTTGCGTGGCTTGCCTCGAACTGCGTGATGGAAGAACAGCCCGTGGCCCAGGCCCCGCGCAACGTGCTGCGCAAGCTGATCGATGAGGCCGCAAAGGAAGGGCTGCGGGTCAAGACCGGCGTCGAGCCAGAGTTCTTCCTGCTGACCCCGGATGGCGACCGCGTTGCCGACCCCTATGACAACGCCGAAAAGCCCTGCTACGACCAGCAAGCGGTGATGCGTCAGTATGACGTTATCTCAGAAGTGTGTGATTACATGCTGGAACTGGGCTGGGAGGCCTATCAGAACGACCACGAGGACGCGACCGGCCAGTTTGAAATGAACTGGAAGTACGACGACGTTCTGCAAACCGCCGACAAGCACAGCTTCTTCAAATTCATGATGAAGTCGGTGGCCGAAAAGCACGGGTTGCGCGCCACCTTCATGCCCAAGCCCTTCAAGGGCCTCACCGGGTCGGGCTGCCACGCGCATATCTCGGTCTGGAGCTTGGATGGCAAGACCAACGCCTTTGCCGACAAGTCAAAGGAACTGGGCCTTTCCGATCAAGGTCGCCACTTCCTCGGCGGGATCATGAAGCACGCCTCGGCCTTGGCCGCGATCTGTAACCCGACGGTCAACAGCTATAAGCGCATCAATGCGCCGCGCACCTCCTCGGGCGCGACTTGGGCGCCGAACACGGTGACATGGACCGGCAACAACCGCACCCATATGGTGCGCGTCCCCGGTCCGGGCCGGTTTGAACTGCGCCTGCCCGATGGTGCCGCAAACCCCTACCTGATGCAGGCGGTCATTCTGGCGGCCGGTCTGGATGGCGTGCGCTCCAAAGCCGATCCTGGACGGCGCTATGACATCGACATGTATCAGATGGGCCATACGGTGAAGAACGCGCCGAAGTTGCCGCTGAACCTGCTGGATGCCTTGCGCGAATACGACAAGGACAAGACGCTGAAATCCATGATGGGCGACGATTTCTCGGCCGCCTTCCTGAAGCTGAAGCATCAGGAATGGAACAGCTATGCCTCGCATTTCTCCAAGTGGGAAACCGAAAATACCTTGGATATCTGAGCCGTTATCCCCTGTGGCTCTGCCTTGGCCCCGGAGAAATCCGGGGCCTTCTTCTTGTCAGATCGAGGTCTCGGGGCCGGCGATGTGAACGGCCAGAAGGCAGCCGTTCGGGGTAAAGGAATTGTGTTCCGTACCATCGGCATAAAACACCAGATCGCCCGCACGCAGAACGGTGCCGTCGCTTTCGTGCAATTCGCCTTCAAGGATCAGAAATTGTTCGTGGCCATTGTGGCGGTGGCTGCGCGTGACCATGCCTGCAGGCATCCGGTATACGTGAAAGCCGGTGCCCAGCTCTTGATCGCGGTCAAGCTGCAAGATCGCATCCCCCAGCGCCAGGCCGTCGGGATAAACGAAGGGCGTGAACGCCGCTTCGTGAATATTGGCAATCCTGCGCTCGTCTGCTGTGATTGGTTTCATGGTATTTCCTTCAGCTTTCTTGCCCTTGGGTGAACAAATTTTGATGCAAGTCAAGGCGCAGGACAAGCCCTGCTGCCACCATCTTCCTTGGGGTTCACAATCCACAAGGGAAGACGGATATGAGCAAGAAGATTCTCTGCCCAATCGATGGGAGCGAGCATGCAAAAATCGGGTTCGATCGTGCGATCGAACTGGCCCTGCAAAACAAGGCGCGCCTGACGGTTTGTGTTGTTAATATCGCGCATGGCGGCGCGCGTGGGCCCACCATCAACCACTGGAAAGAGGGCGAGGTGGCCGAACTTCTGGCCGCAGCAGAGGCCGCGGGCAAGGCCGCCGGCCTGTCAGACATCGGCACGGTGGAACTTGTCGCGCGCGAAGCCGGGCCTGCCATTGTCGCCTATGCCGACCAGAACGGATATGACCACATTGTAATGGGCACGGGCGACAAGCGCGGGGTCAAGCGGCTGGTCTTGGGCAGCGTCGCGGCCGAGGTCGCAGGGCAGGCCCATTGCACAGTGACCGTTGCCCGCTGAAATCTTGGGCACTTGCCGCATAAGCTGGCCTTTGCGGTTACCGCGCAGGGGCCAGAATTTTTTTCACAGCAGGAATAAGATTTGACACTGGCGCAACTCAGATTCTAGCATCCTGCCCAAGGCAGCGCGCGAAACTAACTGCCAGAATCGATCAGCCGGAGGTGTCCATGAAAAAGAGAGTAGCCGTTATCGGAGCGGGTCCGTCGGGGCTTGCGCAGTTGCGCGCATTTCAGTCAGCCCAAGCGAAGGGTGCAGAGATCCCTGAAGTGGTTTGCTTTGAAAAGCAAGGCAACTGGGGTGGGCTTTGGAACTACACTTGGCGCACCGGGCTTGATGAATACGGCGAGCCTGTGCATTGCAGCATGTATCGCTACCTGTGGTCAAACGGCCCGAAAGAGGGTCTGGAATTCGCCGACTACTCGTTTGAAGAGCATTTTGGCAAACAGATCGCCAGCTATCCGCCCCGCGCCGTCCTTTTTGATTACATTCAGGGACGCGTGCAAAAAGCGGGTGTCCGCGACTGGATCCGCTTCCGCCACCCGGTTCGCTTTGTGAAATATAACGAAGACAAAGGGAACTTTACGCTTACCGCGCATGATCTGGTCAACGACCGGATGTATGAGGAAGAGTTCGACAACGTGATCGTTGCCTCGGGCCACTTCTCGACCCCGAACGTTCCGGAATATCCTGGCTTTGACAAATTCGGCGGTCGCGTGCTTCACGCCCATGACTTCCGCGATGCGCTGGAATTCAAGGGCAAAGATCTGTTGATCCTTGGGTCCAGCTATTCGGCCGAAGATATTGGCAGCCAATGCTGGAAATACGGCGCCAAGTCCATCACGGTGGCCTATCGCAACGCACCTATGGGCTTTAACTGGCCAGACAACTGGAAAGAGGTTCCGGCGCTGGTGCGCGTGGATGAAACCACCGCCTATTTCTCGGATGGTACGTCGAAGAAGGTCGATGCGATCATCCTGTGCACGGGCTACAAGCACCATTTCCCCTTCCTGCCCGACGATCTGCGGCTCAAGACCGCAAACAGGTTGGCGACTGCCGATCTGTATAAGGGCGTTGCTTGGGTGCATAACCCCAAGCTCTTCTATGTGGGCATGCAGGACCAGTGGTTCACCTTCAACATGTTCGATGCCCAAGCTTGGTGGATTCGCGATGCAGTGATGGGGCGGATTGCCATTCCTGCCGACAAGGCCGCGCTGCTGAAAGATGTAAAAGATCGCGTGGCTGGCGAAGATGCCGGGCAAGATGCACATGACGCGATCCACTATCAGGCTGATTATGTAAAGGAACTGGTGGCGGAAACCGATTATCCCAACTTTGACATCGACGGCGCTTGCGAAGCCTTCTTCGAATGGAAGGAACACAAGAAGGCCGATATCATGGGCTTCAGAAACCATGCCTACACCTCGGTCATCACCGGGACAAAGGCACCAATCCACCACACGCCTTGGAAAGACGCGTTGGAGGATTCGATGGAAGCCTATCTGCGCAACTGACCCGATTTAGGGGACTTAACGGCCCCCAGCCTGCGGCTGGGGGCCTTTTTCGTTGAAATTTCAGGCACTCCACAGGGTTGGGGCAAATCGCAGGAAACAATTTTTCGCAAAGATAAAATTCTTCTCGCCATGCGTGCGATAGCGTGCTTTTCTTGCGACATCGGGTCGCAGCCGCAGCTTTGCTGGGCCTGAAGGGTGACACTGGAACAAGGAAAAGAGCTTGCCTGCCGGGCAAAGACCGGAAGACAGGCTTTGAAATCAAAGCGCGGAGGAGGGCAACGGCCCACCTAAGATCCGCCGGGTTCAACAGGAGAAATGGGAAATGACGAAAGAAGCTGGATCGGGCCAAATGGTCCGAGCGCTTGATTGGAAAGGCGCCTTTTGGGTCGCGGCGGGTGTGCCGCCCTTGGTGCTTTTCTCAATTGGCGGGATTGCGGGCACGACAGGAAAGCTTGCGTTCATGGTCTGGATCATCTCGATGATCATGGGCTTCATGCAAAGCTTTACCTATGCCGAAATGGCCGGGATGTTTGGCAACAAGTCGGGCGGAACCTCGGTTTACGGCGCGACGGCCTGGCTGCGCTATTCGAAACTGATCGCGCCCTTGTCGGTGTGGTGCAACTGGTTTGCCTGGTCGCCTGTGCTGTCTTTGGGCTGCGCCATCGCGGCAGGCTATATTCTGAATGCGCTTTTCCCCATCCCCTTGGCCGAAAGCCAGCAGGTGATGGATTGGGTCGCTGCGAACATCGCCAGCTATACGGCTGAAACCCAGTCGGTGGTTGACTATATGGCTGCCAATGCTGGCACCGCCGTCGAAGAGGCGATTAAAGCCGTGGCTTCGGCCGATGGTGTCACCGCGCTGACCCCCGCTTTCCGGGTATTTGAAGCCTTCACCATCGACATTCCGGGTCTGGGAACGCTGCACTTCAACTCCACCTTCATCATCGGCGTGATTCTGATGCTGGTCATCTTGACCATTCAGCACCGTGGGATTGCATCGACGGCCAGCGCCCAAAAGGTGCTGGCGATTATCGTGCTGGTGCCGCTTCTGTTGGTCGGTCTGGTGCCGATCTTTACCGGCGCGATCGATTCGATGAATGTCACCAATCTCTTGCCCCCCACCGCTGCCTATTCCGGCGTTGACGGCGAGTGGAACGTTGGTGGTTGGACGCTGTTCCTGGGCGGCCTTTATATTGCGGCTTGGTCCACCTACGGCTTTGAAACCGCAGTGTGCTACACGGCAGAACTGAAAGACCCCAAGCGCGATACCTTCCGTGCGATCTTCTATTCGGGCCTTCTGTGCTGCGTGTTCTTCTTCCTGATCCCCTTCGCCTTCCAAGGCGTTCTGGGGCAAGAGGGCATGCTGGCTTCGGGCATCGTTGATGGAACCGGGATCGGCGAGGCACTTGGCAACATGATCGGTGGCGGGCCGGTCGTCACCCAGATCTTCGTGATCTTGATGATCATGGCGCTGTTCATGGCGATCATGACCGCACTCGCCGGGTCGTCGCGCACCCTTTATCAAGGGTCTAAAGACGGCTGGCTGCCGAAATATCTGTCCACGGTCAACGAAAAGGGCGTGCCCTCCAAGGCGATGTGGACCGATTTTGCCTTCAACGTCGTGCTCTTGGCGCTGGCGTCCGACGTGGGCGGATACTTCTACGTTCTGGCGATTTCGAACGTCGGGTACATACTGTTCAACTTCCTCAACCTGAATGCGGGCTGGATTCACCGGATTGACTCGGCGCATCTTGAACGGCCGTGGAAAGCACCGACTTGGCTGCTTGGGGCCAACACCTGCCTTGCCTTTGTCAACGCGCTGTTCCTTGGCGCAGGTGCCAAGGTCTGGGGTTATGAGAACGCGCTTTGGTCGGGCCTGGTCTTTGCCGCCTTCATCATTCCGGTCTTCTGGTATCGCCACTATCTTCAAGATGGCGGCAAATTCCCGAAAGAAGCCTATGATGATCTGGGTCTGAAAGAGGGCGATCTTGGCGAACGCAAGGCGGGCATGCTGCCCTATCTTGCGCTCTTGGCTGGGGCTGTGGTGGTGCTTTGGGCCAACTGGTTCTTCGTGCTGCCGGTCTGAGTGCAGGCATTTGATATGACTTTGGGCAAGGGGTCGCGTTTCGCGGCCCCTTTTCCTTGAAATGTTCTCTGACAAGAAAATAAATTGCATTTCATTATTGATTTTCGTCGTGAACCCACACAGACTTGTCGAAAATGAACGCACTTCAGGGAGACTTCACATGACCAATTCTTGGCGCTTTTCAACGCTGGGTGATCGCCACCGCGCATTGGGTTCCAATCTTGAGGATTGGTCAGGCATGGGCACTGCCTGGTCTTACGAAAAGGGTGATCCGGACGCAGAATACATGGCCATCCGCACCAAGGCGGGGCTTATGGATGTCTCGGGCCTGAAAAAGGTGCATATCACCGGCCACGCCGCTGCCCATGTCATCGAACGCGCCACCACGCGGAACATGGAAAAGCTTATGCCGGGCCGCGCGGTTTACGCCTGCATGCTGAACGACGCTGGCAAGTTCATTGATGACTGCGTGATCTACCGCATGGGGCCGGACAGCTTTATGGTCGTCCACGGCTCGGGTCAGGGCCATGAGCAGCTGACCATGGCCGCGACGGGCCGCGATGTGTCGGTGCGCTTCGATGACAATCTGCATGATCTGTCGCTGCAAGGGCCTTTGGCTGTGGATTATCTGGAAAAGCACATTCCGGGCATCCGCAACCTCGCTTATTTCAGCCACATGGGCGCAAGCCTCTTTGGCAAGCCTGTCACCATCAGCCGCACCGGCTATACCGGTGAGCGCGGCTATGAGATTTTTTGCCGTGGCCAAGATGCGCCGATGATCTGGGACCGGATCCTTGAGGAGGGTGCCAGCATGGGCATCATCCCCTGCCGCTTTACCACGCTGGATATGCTGCGCAGCGAATCCTACCTGCTGTTCTTTCCCTTCGACAATTCGGAAATGTATCCGTTTGAAAACGAAGGCCCAGGCGACACGCTGTGGGAACTTGGCCTTGATTTCACGGTTTCGCCCGGCAAGATTGGGTTCCGCGGTGCCGAAGAGCATTACCGCCTGAAGGGCAAAGAGCGCTTCAAGATCTGGGGTCTGAAGCTGGAAGGCAAGAATGTGCCCGGCAATGGCGCACCGGTTTTCAAAGCTGGCAAGCAGGTGGGTGTCGTAACCCAAGCCATGTATTCGCCCTTGAACGATTGGACCGTTGCCATCGCCCGCCTGCCGGTCGATTGCGCCAACAACGGCACCGATCTTGAAGTGCGCTGTGGCACCCATGGCCCGATCAAGGCCAAGACCCATTCGCTGCCATTCTACGACATCGACAAGAAACGTCGCAGCGTACAGGGCTAAGCGATCTGGTTTCCGGCAAGGCCCGTCGGCGCGGACAGGGGGCTTGCCGGAAACGTTTCCCGGCATACGACAGGTTTGAAGACGATGACAAAAACTGAATTTCCACCCTCGATCATAAGTCGCCCGGTGTATGGGCAGCTTGCGCCGCGCCCGGGGGCGTTTCATCTGTTTGTTGCCGACGGTGAGGGAGCCGAAGCCGTGGTCGAGCTTTTCGACAAGGCCGACCCCAGCCTGAAATCCCGCGCCCATATCCTTTATACGGCCGGGCCAAATGGCACTGACCAATGGGACAAGATCGCGGCACTTGGGGCCAATCAGGCCCAAAAGGCCGCTTCTATCCCAACCTTGCTGTTTCGCCTTGCCCGCGTCTTGCAAGACACCCCGATGGACGCGCAGATTTATCTGACCGGCACCGAAGGGCTTATGGGGCAGGCCGAACGGGATGTCATGGCGCTGGGCTTTCCGCATGTCGATATCCAGAAAGAACACCGCGGTTCTACCGTGCGCCGCGTGCAATGCGTGCATTGCAAAGGCATCACCGAGAACGTCAGAATGGACCCTTTCCAGTGCAGCCATTGCGGGCTGCATCTGTTCGTGCGCGACCATTATTCGCGCAGGCTTGCGGCCTTTCAGGGCGTGAACATTGATGCGGAAGACAAGGGGCAGATCCCCCCAGCGGTGGAGCGGTTCAAATGAGCGGTGGCGCAAAGCTGAATGTGCGCGTGGCCGAGGTGGTCCGCGTCAATGACCTTATCACCCGGTTCCGCTTTGTCGCCCGCGACGGGGCCGAATTGCCGGCCTTTTCCGGTGGTGCGCATACGGTTGTGGAAATGGACGATCACGGCACCCGCCGGCTCAATCCCTATTCACTGATGTCCGACCCGGAAGATCGCTCGGGATACGAAATTTCCGTGCGGCGCGATGATGCGGGGCGAGGCGGCTCGCTTTACATGCATGAACATGTGAAGCCGGGCATGGAGATGGTGCTGAGCCATCCGATGAACCTGTTTCCGCTAGACAATCGGGCGCGCAAGCATCTGTTCTTGGCAGGCGGTATCGGCATCACGCCGTTCCTTGCCATGATGCACCAGCTGACCCGATTCTCTGGCAAGTTCGAGCTGCACTATGCAGCACGAAACCCCGCACTTGCGGCCTATGGCGACAGCCTGAAAGCCCAGCACGGCGACCGGGTGAACCTGTATTTTGACGATCTGGGCCAGCAAATGCCTTTGGCCGATATCCTTGCGCGCCAGGCGATCGGTACCCATCTTTATTGCTGCGGGCCAAAGGGCATGCTCGGCTGGGTGCGCAAAACCGCCGAAGCCGCAGGCTGGCCCGCCCATGCCGTGCATTTCGAGGAATTCACCGCGCCGGGAACGGGAGAGCCCTTTACCGTCGAACTGTCGCAATCGAAAAAGACGATCCATGTCGGCCCCACCCAATCGCTGCTAGAGGCAATGGAAGCCGCTGGCGTCGATGCGCCTTACCTTTGCCGTGGCGGGGCCTGTGGGCAATGCGAATGCAACGTTGTGAAATGCGATGGCCAGATTGACCACCGCGACCACTGGCTTTCCCCCGACGAAATGGCCAGCAACACCAAAATCATGCCTTGCGTCAGCCGCTTCACCGGCAAGACGCTGGTGATCGAACGCTAGGAGACAGCGATGAGCCTTGATTTCAAATACGGCTTTGATGACTTCTTCCGCGATGAGACGTTTGTGGACGATTTCACCTACCGCAACTCGCCGCAGAACATCCGCCGCTTTCCCTTTCCCTTCGACCGCGATGACTACATGTATTCGGTCAACATGGAACCGCATGTGCCGGGGCGCAAAGGCTCTGTCTTCGAGAAGACTTTTGACGTCGACGAACATTATCTCAGCGAAATGCGCGACCGGGCGCGGGTCTTGGCCGCCGATCCGCTGCGCTGTCAGTCCCTGCCACATATGACGCTGGCGGGCTGGGATCTTTTGGAACTCATCATGGAGACCAAAGCCCGGGAATATCCGCAGTGGTTTTCGCTGACCAAGGACGGCAACCGCTGGCACTGGATCAACCGCCCGCTTGGCATCGACCAGAAGTTTACCTTTCTGGACGAAAGCACGCTTCCCTATGGCCCGATGGAATATATCACTCGCCAGACCCAAGGGGATTTCACGCTGCAAGACGAACGTGAAGGCACGCTTTGGGTGGATGCCGGCATGGTCACAACGCAGGCTGACTGGTCGCTGGATTTCAACATCGGGATGAACTTTCACGAATGGCACGCCCCGGTGCCTTTGGCCCATGAAAAGGGCATTTTTGACCGGGCGTTGAAGTTTCTTCTGAAGCTTCAGCACGGCTCGCCCGTGCGACGGTATAACTGGACGATGACGGTCAATCCGCTTTTGGATACGGCCCCCGAAACCTATCCAGAATGGGGCCACATGCGTACCGCGCTTACCCAAGAAAACATGGGCAACATGATGCATCTGCGCGTGGAATTGCAGACGCTCTATCGCCTGCCACGCTCAAACGCGATCTTGTTTGACATTCGCGCCTATCTTGGCAAGTTCGAAGAGCTGGTTCAGGTGCCAAAATGGGGCCGTCGCCTGCATCGGGTGGTGCGGGACATTCACCCCGATTTGGCCACCTACAAGGGCTTCATCCGCAACCGCGACGCCATGGCGCTTTGGCTGTCAAAATATGATGACGGCGCGCCGACCTCGCCCGGCTGGTGGCCGGAAGACTGATACAGAACCCTCATGGCACCCGCCGGTCCTCTTCGTCTTGGCTTTTTGATGTTCCCGGGTTTTCCGATGGCATGCCTCACATCTGCCATTGAACCCCTGCGCGCGGCCAATGAGATCATGGGGCGCAAGGAGTTCACTTGGCGGCTGGTGGGGGAAACCCATGCGCCGGTCCGATCATCGGCCGAAGTGCGGTTCGAACCTGACGAGGTGCTGGCCGAAGTTGCCGATCTTGACCATCTTTATCTGATTTCCCCGCCAACGGCTGGTTTCGTGGACCCGCGCCATAGCCCGGCGCGCTTGCGCTGGCTGGAACGCATGGGCATGACCCTGGGCGCCTTTTCGGGGGGGATCTTTCCCTTGGCCCGCGCCGGTTTGATGGAAGGGCGCGGCTGTTCGGTGCATTGGTGCTATGAGGCCGCCTTCAAGGCCGAGTTTCCAGATGTCGTGCCCTCGGAACAGGTGATCTTGCGGGAAAAGCGCCGCATTACCGCATCGGGGGCAGGGGCGGTCTTTGACCTGATGTTGCGGTTGATTGACGAACGCCTTGGCCGGCAATGCATGACCGAGGTCGCCTGTTGGTTCCAGCATCCTTTCGTGCGCGATGCGGATGCCAGCCAGAAAGTCCCGGTGTCGCGCACCTCGGCCACGGCGGACCGGCTGACACCCCCGATCCGCGAAGCGATCCGCTTGTTCGAAACCCATGTCGAAGACCCGCTTCGCATTCCCGATGTTGCCGCCGCAGTAGACATGTCGGGACGCCATTTCGAACGGCTTTTCAAACGCGAAACCGGTCAAAGCCCTTTGCGCTATTATCGCCATTTGCGCCTGAGCAAGGCGCGCCAACGTGTTTTGTACTCTAACGACCCGTTGCGCGAGATTGCGATTGCCGTGGGCTATCAGGCCCCGGCCCCGATGGCGCGGCATTATCAAGAGCTGTTCGGTGTCAGCCCAAAGGATGAAAGACGCCTTGCATCGGGCTTGCATCGCGTCACGCCGGTGGTGGCGGCAAAATAGCGCCGCGCCCCGGCGTCAGACCCGCTTTGCCCGCGCCGGGCCTTCGGCCAACCATGCTGCCACGGCAAGACCGGCAGCCAGCGCCAGCAAAAGCCACCCCGGCACCAAGGGCGACACCCGCAGGTCTTCGGTCACATAGGCCCCACGGGGAATATAACCAAGCCAGCCGCGGCCAGCGGCGGGGCGATTCTCGCGCACAGGGCGAAGGCTTGGAAAGCCGTCTTCAAGGGGCAGAATGCCCCCCTCAACCGTATCCACCACAGGCTGCAAGATATCGGCCGAGGCCAGCGTTTCAACAAACTCTCTGGGTGCTGCGGGGCCGACGGCGACCACACGTGTCAAGTCATCCTGCGCCAGCCGATAAAGGCCAAGCTCTGGCGCCTTCCAATCCGTTTCAAACCGGCCGGGGCTGGTCTGGGGCAGGGTCAGTTGCGTCTGGGTTCCGTCAGGCGCGGTGATGGTCAAGGCACCTGGCGGCTCGGGTTTGATGCTGCGCCGTGTCAGGTGCAAAACATCGCCCGTCAGGCTGGCCATCAGCGCCTCTTCCTCCAGCTCTGGCTCTTTCAGCATCCAGTGGGCAAGCCGCTTGAGAAGCTCCAGCTGCGGTCCACCACCTTCAAAACCGCGCCCCCAAAGCCAGGCCTGATCTGACGCGAGAACGGCAACGCGCCCTTTATCGACCCTGTCCAGCACCAGAAGCGGGCGGTCCCCGGGACCGGACATCGCGACCTGTCCGCGCAAAAGCTCTACCTCTGCCAGGCGAAACCAGCGGCCCCAACCGCCCTGAGGCGCCAAGGCCTCCAGCCCTTCGGTAACGGGATGGCGGCGACCCAGATCTGTCAGGGCAGGGCGGAAAGGTTCTTCGATCACCTGCGCTGTTGGGGCAACCGGCAGGATTTCGGCCAAGGGGGAACGCCAAAGACTGTCCACCGCCCCAAACTCGGGTCCCGCCGCGACCAGCAATGTGCCGCCACCGCGCACATAGCTGACCACGTTGTCCAAATATTCCAGCGGCAGGATCCCCCGCATCCGGTAGCGGTCAAAGATGATAAGGTCGAACTCGTCGATCTTTTCGACAAAAAGTTCGCGCGTGGGAAAGGCAATCAGCGCAAGTTCATCGACAGAAACGCCATCTTGTTTTTCGGGGGGGCGCAGGATGGTGAAGTGCACCAGATCAACCGCCGCATCCGATTTCAGAAGATTGCGCCAGACCCTTTCGCCTGCATGGGGCTCGCCCGACACCAAAAGCACGCGCAACCGGTCACGCACGCCGTTGATCTGCACCACGGCGGCATTGTTGCGGTCGGTCAATTCACCGGCCACTGGCGCCACGGAAAACTGCAGTACGTTCTGGCCGCCATGGGGCAGGGTGACCGGCAATTCCAGATCAGTATTGATCGGCACCGAAAAGCTGACCGGGGCATCGGCATCCACGGCGATCGTAATTTCGGCCTCGCGGCCAAGGGCGGGTGCCGCCCCCTGATCTTCGATGCGCAGTTTCAAGATGAACTCTTCGCCGATAATCGCAAAGGCCGGGGCGTCGGTGATGACAAGCCTGCGGTCCCAATCGGCCCTTTTCCCGGTCAGAAGAACGTGCACCGGCGCAGGCAGGCTGGGGGCAAGACCGGCATCATGGACCTGACCATCGGTGATGATAACCGCGCCTGCAATGCGCGCGCGCGGCTCTGCGGCCACCGCTTCGGCCAGCGCGGTCATGGCCAGCGATCCGGCATCCTCGGCCCCATCGGCAAAGCGGGTGATGCGCAGTTCAGTATTGTCCAGCGCCGCGACCGCACGGCTTAGCGCGGCCAGCGCTGTCTCGGTCTGCGCTGCGCGATCGGCGAGTTTCTGGCTGGAACTGTCATCGACAACGGCAAGAATGATGTCCGACAGCGGTTTACGGTCTTCTTCCTGCAGTGCCGGGTTCACCAATGCTGTCAAAAGCACAGCCATCGCAAGCCCGCGCAAGGGCCAGCCCCGCATCCCCCGCCAGATTGCAAAGCCCAGCATCACCGCCCCAAGCGCCAAAAGCGCCCAAAGCAACGGCACCGGGATGAGAGGGTCAAACACGATGGTCCGGTTCATTGGCCCAGCCTTTCCAGCAGTGCCGGGACATGAACCTGATCGGATTTGTAATTTCCCGTCAGCACATGCATGACCACATTAATGCCAAAGCGATAGGCCATTTCGCGCTGATCTTCGCCGGCCAGACCGCGGCCGATTGGGAAGATCGGTGCGCCCGATCCGTCAATCGCCCAAGCCGCCGCCCAATCATTTGCGCCGATTATAACCGGGGTGACGCCATCGTTCAGATTGCGGAACGGAACGCCTTGTTCGGCTTCGCCAGCGTCCGGTGGTGGGGCTTCGACCCAAAGATCGGGGGAGGTGTACCGGCCAGGGAAGTCTTGCAAAAGATAGAAGCTGCGGGTCAGCACATGGTCTTGCGGCAGGATGTCCAAAGGCGGCACATCCAGGCCCGAGGCAAGCAGCTGCAACATTTCGCCTTCCGCGGTGGTGCCGCCGGCACTGGCGATATCGGCATCACGGGTATCGAACAGGATCATTCCACCCGTGCGCAAGAACCCGTTCAGCTTGGCATAGGCCCGCGACGATGGGACGGGCTGATCGGGCGTGACCGGCCAATAGAGAAAGGGGAAAAAGGCCAGTTCGTCCTTTTCCAGATCAACACCCATCGGCGGCTCAGGCTCAACCGAGGTGCGCAGCCAAAGTTGGTCGCCCAGCCCCCGCAATCCGGCGGCGGCGATGTCGTCCACCTCGGTGTTGCCGGTCAGTACATGCGCAAGAACGACGCCACGCGTCGCCTCGATGCCACGTGCGTCTGCGGCCGGGTCGGCTGATTGCGCCCGCACCTCTGGCGCAATCACCCCACAGGCCAAAAGCACAACCAGCGCCCGTGCCAGACGGGGCATGCGCCCAGAAACCAAGGCCGAGGCGAGGATGTCCATCGCCAAAAGCGCCAAGGCTGCCGCCAAAAGCCAGCCCCCCAAAGCCTGCGCGCGCGCCGCGCCAAGCCCTTCAATCACCGTTCCCGCAGGCCATGCCGCGGCCACCAATCTGGCGGTTGGGGGCAGGGTGTTCAGGGCAATCAGCCGGTCTTCATGCCGGTAAACCCCCGGCGGGGCTGCTATTGCCGGCCCGGCCTTCAGCGCAAGGGCCAGTGTATCCCCCGCCACGCCGCCAATCTCGCCCGCATCCGAAATTTCGCCATAGCCGTCCAACATGCGATCAGGGCTCCACAGCAGCCCCTCGACCGCGCCCACAGTGCCGCCGCCCACGCGGGCCGAAACTGCAAGCCGTTCCAGCATTTGCATGAAAAGCCCCGCAAGCGGCAGGTTTGACCATTCGGCATTGGCTGTTACGTGAACCAGAACGACCTGTCCCGCGCCAACGGTCTTGCGCGTTACAAGGGGGGTGCCATCTGCCAGCGCGGCAATGGTGCGCGCGGCCAGATCGGCATCGGGCTGGGCCAGAACCTGTTGGGAAACCGTCACATCCGAAGGGATTATCAGCCCGTGAAAGGGGCTGTTTTCGGCAAAGGGGGCAAGGGATTTTGGCTCTCCCCAACTCATCGTGCCGCCAACTGACCGCCCGCCTTCGCGCAACCGCACGGGCAAAAGCGGATCTTCATCCAGCCGCGCCACATCGCTGGCCGCCAATCGTGGCCCGGCAAACCGCAGCAGCAAGCCGCCGCCATCCAACCAATCGAGCAGCCCATCCTGTTCGGGCTGGGTCAGCCGCGCCACATCGGCCAGGATGATGACATCGGGCTTTGCAGGCAGGATATCGGTCAGGCTGCCATCAACCAGTTCGGCAACAGGCACCAGCGCCTGACGCAAGTAATGGGTGGATGACAGCAATTGCAGGCCTTCGCGGTCTGCCCCGCTGTCGATCACGGCGATCTTGCGTCGCTTCAACGTGTTATCGCCAAGCGTGACCGCCCCTGCTGTGCGTTGGCCCAAAAGCGCAAAGCGGTTGATGCGGTTGCGCAGTTCTGGCGGGACATCCAGCACAGCCTGAGCTTCGCCCGCGCCCGGGGCAAAGACCATGCGGGCGCGACCAAGTTCGCGGTCAATGCCGGCCGGGTCTGGGCCATGGGCGGTCAGGTCCAGTTCTGCCCCCTCGGGCGCAGCCAAGCGCAGAGCCGTCAGGGTGATCTTGCCGTTGTCAAGCTGGGCCGGGCGCAGGCCAAAGGCCGGGCGCGGCGAAAGGGCGGCCGTAAGCCCGCCTTTTTTCGTCAGGGCGGCGGCAAGATCGGCGCGGCCCGCGTGGTCTAGCCCGTCGGAAAGCCACAGGGTTTCAAAAGGTGTTTCATCAGGCAGCACCTCTGCCCAGCCGGCCAAGTCTGGCGCAAAGGGTGCAGGTTGCAGTGCCGCCAGACGCCCGGACCAGTCCGCAGGATTGGAAAACACAATGGGCTGAGGCCTGTCGGTCAGCTTTGCGACGGCGGCAGGGCGTCCTGCGCGCGCGGCCTCTTCCAAAGCCGCCTGTGCGCGGGCGGTGGTGCGCGGCCAATCGCGGGCATCTGCCCAGCCGCCGTCCAACAAGATAAGAAGCGGGCCAGTGCCTGTTGCGCGCGTGTCAGGGTTCAAGATAGGGCCGGCAAAGCCGATGATTGCCGCGCCTACAGCCAAGGCGCGCAACAGCAAAAGCCACCACGGCGTCTTGTCGGCCTGTCGATCTTCATCCTTCAGGCCCAGCATCAAGGCCACGGCAGGAAAGCGGCGGCGGATCGGCGCAGGCGGAATGGCCCGCAGCAAAAGCCACAGGACCGGCAGCGCCATCAGGGCCAACAGCAGACCCGGTGCGGCAAAGGCAAGCGGCCCGAAGGTCATGTGCCACCTTCCAGAGCCTGATAGGCCCAAAGCAGGGCCGATTGTGCCGGAGCGCCGGTGTGAAAGCAGGCATAGTGCCAGCCCACGGCGCGCGACAGTGCGGCAAGCCGGTCTTTGCGTTCGGCAAGGCGCGCCAAATAGCGCTCTCGCAGGGCTGCGGCACTTTGGGTTTCATGGGCAAGGCCGCCGCCCATCGATTCAAAGATAGTTCTGCCGCTGAATGGGAAATCTTCTTCGGAAGGGTCAAGCACTTGCACAAGCACCCCGCGCACCCCGCGGTCAGAAGCGAAGGCCAGCGCGTCTTCAAGCCCGTCCAGAGATCCCAGAAAATCTGAAAGGAAAACCGCGCGGCCATGCGGAACCAAGCCCGCAGTGTCGGGCAAGCCATAGTCTTCGGCGCTGTCGGCAAGACCATTTGCCAAAGCAAGGATCTGTGCCCGGCCCGGACGGGGTTGTTGGCCCGAAAGCCCCACCCTTTCGCCGCCTTTCAGCAACAAGATGCCCAGCGCCAGCGCCAAGACCTTTGCACGCGCGGCCTTGTTCGGGCGTGTAGCCGCACCGCTGAAGGCCATCGATCGCGACGGATCCGCCCAAATGGTCACCGATTGCGCAGCCTGCCATTCGCGTTCGCGCACAAAGGGCGTGTCGGCGCGGGCTGACCGGCGCCAATCGATGGCGCGCGCGCTGTCTCCTGCGTGCGCCGAGCGGTATTGCCAGAACTCATCGCCCTGACCCGCCCGCTTTCTGCCATGTTCCCCCAGCATGACGGTCTGCGCCAGCATCTCTGCTTGTGCCAGAAGGGCGGGCAGAGATTGGCCGAGAAGTTCGGCCTCGGCGCGCAGACCGGCGCTGGAAGCGGCGGCTGTGGTCAAGCGGCGGCCTCAAGGCGCAGGGTGCGGCTGGTCACGCGGTCGATAAGCCCGATCAGGGTCTCGCCGCGGGCGCGGGCAGCAAAGGACAGCGCCATGCGGTGTTCCAGCACGGGCCTTGCCATCGCCGCGACATCCGCGATTGACGGCGCGAGTCGGCCATCCAACAGCGCACGCGCGCGCACGGTCAGCATAAGGGCCTGGGCAGCGCGCGGCCCCGGCCCCCAGGCAAGAGAACCCGCCAGATCGGCCCCTTCGGCCTCGCCCGGGCGGCAAGCCCGTACAAGATCAAGGATCGCTTCAACCACCGCATCCCCGACCGGCATCCGCCGAATGACCGATTGGGCGGCTATCAGGCTGGCGGCATCAAAAACGGCATGGGCGGCGGTTTCGCTGGCCCCTGTGGTGGCAAGCAGAATGTCGCGCTCTGCCGCGCGGGTCGGATATTCGACATCCACCTGCAAAAGAAACCGGTCAAGCTGGGCTTCAGGCAGCGGATAGGTGCCTTCCTGTTCGATCGGGTTTTGGGTTGCCAGCACATGAAAAGGCCGACCCAGCGGGCGGTGTTGCCCGGCGATGGTGATCTCTTTTTCCTGCATGGCCTGCAAAAGCGCTGATTGCGTCCGGGGGCTGGCGCGGTTGATCTCGTCTGCCATCAGAAGCTGGCAGAAGACCGGGCCTTCCAGAAAACGAAAGGCACGGCTGCCATCGGCGGCGGTTTCCAGCACTTCTGAGCCCAGAATATCGGCTGGCATCAGATCTGGCGTGAACTGGATTCGGTTTGAATTCAGCCCCATGACAGTTGAAAGCGTATCAACCAGCATGGTCTTGCCAAGCCCGGGAAGGCCCACCAAAAGCGCATGCCCCCCGCACAAGAGTGCGGCAAGAACCTGATCTACCACCTTTTCCTGTCCGATAAAGCGCCGCGCGACCGACGTCCGGGCATCGCCCAGCTTCGCCCCAAGCGCTTCGATTTCGGCCACAAGAGTTTCAGCTTCGGCCATGACATTCCTCCGCAACTGTCTATATGTGCATATGACCGAAACATGGGGCCGGGCACAAATGCCAAAAGGCACAGAGACACAAAAGATCGTGAAGCCATCGGCGGATGGGTTGATGTCCGCTGTTTCGGGCGTCGCAAAAAAGGGGCCACCGCCGGTGCATCTTTGGAACCCCGACTTCTGCGGCGATATCGACATGCGCATCGCCCGTGACGGGACGTGGTTCTACCTTGGCACGCCGATCGGTCGGCCTGCGATGGTGAAACTGTTTTCGTCGATCCTGAAGCTTGAAGACGGCAAGTTCTATCTTGTTACCCCGGTTGAAAAGGTTGGCATCATTGTCGACGACGCCCCGCTTCATGCCGTGGATTTTGAAGCAAGCGGCGAAGGCCGCGATCAGGTCTTGACCTTTTTCACCAAGACCGAGGACGAGGTGATTGCAGGGCCCGAAAACGAAATCCGGGTTATCCGCGATGCCGAAACGGACGAGCCGTCGCCCTATGTCCATGTGCGCCGCGGGCTTATGGCGCGGATAGACCGCAAATCGTTTTATCGGTTGATCGACCAAGGCGTGCATGAAACGGTTGACGGGCAGGGTTGGTTTGGACTCTGGTCCATGGGTCGATTCTTTCCGATTATCCCCTCTGTGGACTTGTTCTGAATGCCCCGATTTGCCGCGAACCTGACCATGCTTTTCACCGAAGTGCCGATGCTGGATCGGCCAGGGCTGGCACTGCAGGCGGGTTTCGACGGGGTAGAGGTGCTTTTCCCCTATGATCACAGCGGTGCCGATTGGGTTGCCGCGCTGGCAGGAGCACCGGTTGCGCTTATCAACACGCCCCCCGGCGATTGGATGGCTGGCGATCGCGGCTTTGCGGCCATGCCTGATGAAGTCGGGCGGTTTCGCGACAGCTTTTTGCGCGGGGCAGATGTTGCGGCCCGGCTTGGGGCCGCGCGGCTGCATGTGATGGCCGGCGTGGCCAAGGGGCCGCAGGCAGAACAGGCCTTCACCGAAAACCTTGCATGGGCTGCGGCACAAGCCCCGGGCCAATCTCTGGTGATCGAGCCGCTGAACTCAGACGATATGCCGGGCTACTTCCTGAATGATTTCGATCAGGCCGCGCGCATTCTGGACGATCTCGCCTTGCCGCGCGTTGGCCTGCAATTCGATCTGTGGCACGCAGCCCGCATCCACGGTCAGGCCCAAGCCGTTTGGGAACGCCACAAGGCGCGGGTCAGCCATATCCAGATCGCAGGCTTTCCCGCCCGAAACGAGCCGGGCGGCGGCGGATTTGATCTGACGGGCCTGTGCTCTGAAGTGGACGCCATGGGATATGACGGCTGGATTTCCGCTGAATACCGCCCCAGCCGCGCAACCGTGCATGGCCTTGGCTGGCTTTCGGCGCTTAAGGCGCGCGCGCAGTTGATCGGGGCTTGATCTGGTGGCAGATTTTGGCCGTGCAAATGGCGGTTGCGGCCTTGTCCCTGACCGGACGGCGCGGTTAGAATGGCACCGAATGCACAAAGGGTCTGCACATGTCCGCTACCGCTTCTGAAACCCAAGTTGTCACCACCTGGAAAGTTGCCTGTGATGGCGGCGAAGGGGCGCTCGGCCATCCGCGCGTGTGGCTTAGCATTCCGCAAGACACCGGCTTTGTTGAATGTGGCTATTGCGACAAGCGGTTTGAAATTGACCGCGACCACGCCCACGACGACCACTAAGCCTTGCGGCGGGTCTTGCTGGCGCTGATTGCGGCGCCGGTTCTTTATGTTCTTGCCGGATTTGCTGGGGCGATGGTTCCCGGAGATACCGCCGACGTGCCGGGCGCGCGTACCGAGATCATCGGTTTGGCGCGTGGGCCGGTTGACTATGACATCCTTTTGCCTTTGACGCCCGAGCTTCGGAAAGCTTTTGGCTTTGCCAATGCTGCAGGCCTGCCGATGCAACACCCAAAGGCCAAGTGGCTGGTGCTGGGATGGGGGGCGGCAGGCTATGCGACGATGGACGAGGGGCTGGCCACCATGGCCCCCGCCGCTCTATGGCGCGCCGCAACGGGCGACGCTGCGGTTCTGCGGATTGATCTTGCGGGGGATGTCGGCGCCATTGCGGGTCTTGTCTGGATTGAGGTGTCGCCTGCGCAGATCGCGGCCTTGCGCGATGCAATCCTGGCCCAATTGGCCCGAAACGGCGATGACCAGCCTGTCGCAATATCCCCCGCAACCCTTGGCACAACCCATGTGTTCTTTCATGCAACGGGGCGGTTCAACATTTTTTACACCTGCAATGCCTGGGTGGGTGAAACCTTGCGGGCGGCAGGGATCCGGCTTGGCATCTGGACACCGACGACGCAGGCTTTGTCGCTCAGCTTGTGGTGGAACGGCTAAGGCGCGCCAGCAGGGTGGCGGGTTGCGACCAGCCGTGGCAATACTGGCTGGCAAAACGGGAGAACGGGCATGGCATTCGGCAAGGGCAATCATCTGCATCTGATCGACGGATCGGCTTTCATCTTCCGTGCCTATCACGCCCTGCCGCCCCTGACGCGGAAGTCTGACGGTATGCCGGTGGGGGCGGTTGCGGGGTTTTGCAACCTGCTGTGGGGCGAATTGACTCATGCCCGCAAAGAGGCCCCCACCCATATCGCGGTGATTTTCGATGCAGGTTCCAAGACCTTTCGCAACGACATCTACCCCGCCTACAAAGCCAATCGCCCTGAACTGCCCGAAGATCTGCGCCCACAGTTTGCCTTTACCAGACAGGCAACCCGCGCCTTCAACGTGCCCTGCATCGAGGTCGAAGGCTATGAGGCCGACGACATCATCGCCACCTTGGCCGCCCGTGCGCGCAATGCCGGGGGTACGGTCACGATCATTTCCTCGGACAAGGACCTGATGCAACTGGTGGGGGACGGCGTTGATATGCTGGACCCGATGAAGAACAAACGCATCGGGTTGGATGAAGTGTTCGAGAAATTCGGCGTCGCTCCGAACCGGGTGGTCGACGTGCAATCCTTGGCGGGGGATTCGGTTGATAACGTACCGGGTGCGCCAGGGATCGGGCTTAAGACAGCCGCGCTGCTTATTCAGGAATACGGAGATCTTGACACACTTTTGGCCCGCGCGGGCGAAATCAAACAGCCCAAACGCCGCGAAGCCTTAATTGAAAATGCCGAACAAATCCGGATCTCGCGTCGGTTGGTGCAGTTGGATGGCGACATGGCCTTGGACCTGGCGCTAGAAAGCCTTGAACTGAAAGACCCCGAGCCTGAAACCGTCATGGGCTTTTTGAACGAGATGGAATTCCGCACCCTGACCAAACGGGTGGCGGACCGCTTGAAGATCGACACGCCCATCATGGACGATGCCAAAGGCATGCATGTTGAAGGCGCGCATGATGCCGCGGCGATGGTGCCGCAATTGCCCTTTGACCGCGCGGGATATGAATGCATCCGCGACATGGCCGCGCTGCAGCGCTGGATTTCCCACATCCTTGCCGTGGGTCATGTGGCTGTGGACACCGAGACCACTTCGCTTGACGAAATGCGCGCCGAGTTGGTCGGGATTTCGCTTTGCATCGATGCAGGCACTGCCGCCTATATCCCCTTGGGGCACAAGCAGGGCGGTGGAGATTTGTTCGGCTCGACCGCTTTGGTCGAAGGGCAGATGGGGCTGGATGAAGCGCTGGGCGCGCTGAAACCGGTGCTGGAAGACCCGTCTGTGCTGAAAATCGGTCAGAACATGAAATATGACTGGAAGATTTTCGCGCGCCACGGCATCTACATCGCGCCTTTTGACGACACCATGCTGATGTCCTATGCCATGCACGCGGGGCTGAATTCCCACGGCATGGACGCCCTTTCTGACCAATACCTTGGCCACCAGCCAATCGCGATCAAGACCTTGCTCGGCTCGGGGAAATCGCAAATCACCTTTGATCGGGTGGGCATCGACGATGCAGTGAAATATGCTGCCGAAGACGCCGATGTCACGCTGCGGCTGTGGGAATTGTTCAAACCCCAGCTGCACCGCGCCCATGTCACCACTGTTTACGAAACGCTGGAACGTCCCTTGGTTCCGGTTTTGGCCGAGATGGAAATGACCGGCATTCAGGTGGACAAAGGCACCTTGTCGCGCATGTCCAATGCCTTTGCCCAAAAACTTGCGCAGTATGAAGATGAAATCCAGCAGATTGCCGGAGAGAAATTCAACGTCGGCTCGCCAAAGCAATTGGGTGAAGTGCTGTTTGACCGGATGGGTGTGCCGGGAGGGGAACGGGGCAAGACCGGCGCTTATGCGACAGGCGCCGATATTCTGGAAGACATCACCACGATGCAAGACAGCCAGCCACAGGCGGCCCAGTTGGCGGCCAGGGTTCTGGATTGGCGGCAAATTTCGAAACTGAAGTCGACCTATACCGATGCCCTGCAAGAGGCGATCAACCCTGATACCGGCCGCGTTCATACCAGCTATTCCATCGCCGGGGCGAACACCGGGCGTCTGGCTTCGACAGACCCGAATTTGCAAAACATCCCCGTGCGTACCGAAGAAGGCCGCCGTATCCGCGAAGCCTTCGTGGCCCCCACGGGCCGGCTTTTGGTGTCACTTGACTATTCCCAGATCGAACTGCGCATCCTTGCCCATGTCGCGGGCATCCCGGCCCTGCAGCAGGCCTTCATGGACGGCATCGACATTCACGCCATGACGGCAAGCGAGATGTTCAACGTGCCACTGGCCGAAATGACACCCGACATCCGCCGCAAGGCCAAGGCGATCAATTTTGGCGTCATCTACGGCATTTCCGGTTTTGGGCTTGCGCGCAACCTGCGCATCCCGCGGTCCGAGGCGCAGGGCTTTATCGACCGTTATTTCGAACGCTTTCCGGGCATCAAGGAATACATGGCCGACACGGTCAAATTCGCCCAAAGCCACGGCTATGTGCAAACCCTTTTCGGCCGTAAGATCAACACGCCTGAAATCAATGCCAAAGGCCCCGGCGCGGGTTTCGCCAAACGCGCGGCCATCAATGCGCCCATTCAGGGAACAGCCGCCGACGTGATCCGCCGCGCCATGATCCGCATGCCAGACGCCATCGCCCATCTGCCCGCAAAGATGCTCTTGCAGGTCCATGACGAATTGCTGTTCGAGGTTGACGAAGGATCAGAGCAAGCGCTGATTGCGGTGGCCAAAGCCACGATGGAAGGCGCAAACCTGCCCAGCGTGGCCCTGAAAGTGCATCTCGCGGTCGAGGCCGGGATGGGCAAGAACTGGGCCGAGGCGCATTGATGCTGGCCGACTGGCCCGCGCTCAAGGCCTTTGCCCTTGGTCTTGGCCTGCCCGAAGTTGCCCTCGCCCACCCTTGGGGGCATGAGGCGCTGAAGGCCCATGGCAAGATGTGGTGCTGGTGGTCGCCTTACGTCGACGCCGCCGTGTTCCGCGCTGACAAGAACGAACGCGACATGCTGATGGAGGCCGACCCCGAGACGTTTTGCCTGCACCCGCACTACCGCGCCCATGACCTTGTGCTGGTAAATGCCGGCCGGATTGACCCAGAGTGGGCCAGGCCGCGTCTGCTGCGCGACTGGCGGGCCGCCGCGCCGAAGCGTTGGCTCAAAGATTGGGACGCGTCAGGCCGGTCACAATCCGGCGCGTGATCGGGGCGACGAACAGCACCACCGGAAACGCGATCGCCCAGGAAAAGGCCCAAGAGGTCATCCACTGGCCAAAAAAACCGTCGATGAACCCCATGGCACGCAGGCTGGCAATGCCCGAAACCATATAGGACATCAGGCCCGACAAGATCAGACCAAACAGAACGGGGGCAAATCGGGCTGGGAACATCGCGGTCTCCTTCTTTCCGCGTTGTGCCGCTTTTCTTTGGCCATGTCCATGTGACAATGCCGTGTCAGCTGGCCCAAAGGCCGCGTCTTCAGCGCACGACCAGCGGGCCCATTACCCTGCCGCCAAGGATGTGCAGGTGGTAATGTGGCACCTCTTGCATCCCATCCGCACCCGAGTTGGTGATTGCCCGAAACCCGCCACCTGGAGCCACGCCGACCATCTGGAAAATCTGCGCACATGCGCGATGAAAATCGACGATTTCCTCCTCCGAAGCTTCGGCCGCAAAATGGTCAAACGTCACATAAGGCCCCTTGGGAATGACCAGCACATGGACTGGGGCCGCAGGGTTGATGTCATGAAAGGCCAACGTATGGACGGTTTCCAGAACCGTCTTGTTGGGGATCTCTCCGCGCAGGATGCGGGCAAAGATATTCTGCGGGTCGTAAGAATAGGTCATGATTTCAGTCCACATATAGGTATTCAGTGGCGGCAATTTCGCGCGCCTTTTCAACCGGGATATCCAGGAAGTCGGCCAAGGCCACGGTGTTTTCGTCAACCGTACCGCTTTCCCGCATCCGATAGAAATTGGCAAAGCCCGCATCGCGGATCTTATCGCTTTCAAAGCGCACATCATAGCGAATGGTCGGCAAAAGCCGGTCGATGGTTTCCTGCGGGGTCTGTTCGCCTGCAAGCCCCACGCGGGTGGCATGGCCGATCAGGTAGTCGTCGGTGAAATCGCATTCGATTTCCAGCAACCGGACCTTCGCCTTGTCGTTGTAGAAGTCCTGCATCAGATCGACGTTCGCCGGATCGATGCAGAACACCAGCTTGTCTGTCTGCCAATAGTCGAAAAGCATCCGCACCAGCGCTCGACGGTGTCGGGTGCGCTTTTCAAGTGTCGACTGAATGCCGCCCAAATCCGGCAAGGGGGTGGTGCCTTCGTTGAACAGGTAATCCAGCGCTGGCAGGTTGGTAACTGCGCGAACCCGCTCGACCATCCGTTTGGCGACATGCCACTTTTTGCACGTCACCATCATCAAGGTGCGCTCGCGGCCCAAAGAGCCTTCGCTTTCCCAGAACCTTGGGGCAAAGCGCCGCCCGATACGGCCACGCCCTGAAAGGAACTTGAACAGCGACCGACCTTCGTTCGAAATTGAAAAGCGGACGTTTTTGGCAACGTAAAGCTTGCCCAGACGTTCTTTCAGGTCTTTCGCATCCGGGCTGATCTTGCGGGCAAAGAGATAGTCTTGGCTCAGCAGCAGATCATAGTGATCGTTGTAGAAGGTCACCGGCATGCCATAGTCGGTGAACATCAGAAACGTCAGCGTCCGCGTGCGGATTTCATGTTCAGGCACAAGATGCCGAACCAAGGTCTGGAAGAACGTCTCATCCGGGATCCACGTCGTGCGGAAAAACCGCATCACATCGCGGCGGCGTTTCACGAAATCAAGGATCCATTCAACCGTGCGACGGCGCAGGCACCACCATTGGCTACCGATCTGCATCTGAATGTCAGAGGGAACCTTGCGTTGCAGGCCAAGCCTTCTTTGCAAATTCATCGAAGCGTAAAACAGTTTCTTGTGAATGCGTTCGTTGAACCAATGCCGGTAGATCAGCCGTTCGTCCTTGATGCCGGTCTTGATCCAGTCAGAGTTGAAATAGTCAAAGCTTTCAATGTAGTCCGCCTCTTCACGATCCAGAAAATCATGTGCGAACTCGGCCGTCTTGATCGGCATGCAATCGCCTGACAGCATGTAGAAATGCGTGGCGCGGGGGAAGGCTTCGACCGCGGCCTCAACGGCAAGCAGGGTGGCTTCGACCAAACTCCACTCGCCCCAGCCGCATTTCGCCCGCCGCGGGGTAAAGCAGACCGCGGGGTTCGTGCCCAGACTTTCGCGGATCGCATCAAAATCGGCCTGCTTGGCCCTGCCATCAAAATGGATCGATACAAAATCCCCAGCCGCCGTCAGGCGGCGAGCCTGGGCGACAATCCCTTCGGGATCTTTGTGGCAAAGCAAGATGTAAGCGATTCTGGCCATTTCAGAAGCATTTAGCGCACGAAGGTGTCATTGTTTCCTAAATAAATCCAATGCCCGTTGAAAAAACAGAGTTTGTTTGCTTTTTTGTGCTGTGTTGTGGCTGTCCGGGCGTTCCGGACGGTAATAGGAGGTTCGAATCGTGGGTTTTCCCGGAACGTGGATGACGGAAAGTCAAAGTATGGTCTACCGAGTGGTGCCGAAATGCGCGTGCTCGACCATCGGCCAGATCATGTATTTCTCGGATCATGGCGCGTTTTACGATGGGGACATCCATGACGCCACCGGTGGCCTGCACAAATGGGCGATCGAGGCCAGCCAGCCGAAAATCGAAAAGGCGGTAAAGGGCCACAAGGTGCCTGCCTTCACCTGCGTGCGAAACCCCTACACGCGCATTCTGTCGTCTTTTTTCGACAAGATCTGCGGCATCCAGCGCAATGGAAAGCGCTATCGTGGTAACCTTGTTCCGCTTCTCATTCAGAAATATGGCATCGACGTTGGCGGCGATGATGGCAAGGCTGAATTCGACCAGATCGCCAGCTTTCGGCGCTTTTTGCTGTTCGCCCGCGACACGATTCGTTGGCGCAAGCCGATGGAGCCGGACATCCACTGGTCAGCAATGTCGGGCCATATCTCCACCTATATCGTGAATGGCGGGCGCTACGACCAGATCTTCTTCACCGAGAAATTCGATGAAGGCATGGGCGCGGTTCTGCAAGGCGTAAAGACCCGGCATAAGGTTGATCTGAAGAAGATCCCGAAGTTCAACGAAAGCGAAGGGCATGGGCCCAAACGCGCCCATCCGGTCGAAGCCTATTTCGACGATCTGTCGCGCCATCTGGTGTGGGAAATCTACAAACGAGATTTCCAGCTGTTCAAATACGATTTCGAAAATCCGGGCAACAAGATGCCGATTGGCGAAATTGATCTCGATGAGGTTCACGCCAAACTGGGCCACTGACCACGCCGGCCCAAGGTCTGGTGGTGCGCGGGCGATCAGCCCGCGCGCGCCATCAGACGCCTTCCACCTTCAGAAGGATCTTGCCGATATGGGCAGAGCTTTCCAGCCGCCAATGCGCCGCCGGGGCTTGGTCCAGGGGGTATTCGCTGTCCACGACAACCTTGAATGCCCCGCGTGCAATAAGCGGCCAGACATTGGCTTCGACCTGTGTCGCGATCCTTGCCTTGGCCTGATCGGATTGTGGCCGCAGGGTTGAACCCGTGATGGTCAGGCGCCGCATCATCACCTCGGCAAAGTTGACCTCGACCTTTGGACCTTGCAAGAAGGCGATCTGCACCAAGCGGCCATCATCGGCCAGCGCTTTGATATTCTTGTTCAGGTAGGTGCCGCCGACCATGTCGAGGATCAGATCAAAGCCGCCGATCGCCTTTGCTTCGGCAAGAAAGTCCTCATCGCGGTAGTTGAAGCACCGCTCTGCGCCAAGGTCTTCGCAGGCTTTGCATTTCTTTTCGGTGCCCGCCGTTGCGAAGACCCGTGCGCCAAGCGCGCTGGCAATCTGGATCGCCGTTGTCCCGATCCCGGAAGATCCGCCGTGAACCAGAAAACGTTCGCCCGCCTTCAGCCCGCCGCGCATGACCACATTTGACCAGACCGTGAAGCAGGTTTCAGGAAGGCCCGCCGCATCGCGCATCGACATGCCTGCCGGAATGGGCAGGGCGTGCTGTTCATGGCACAGCGCATATTCGGCATAGCCGCCGCCCGGCAAAAGCGCGCAAACCTTGTCGCCGATTTTCCAACGCGTCACGCCGGGGCCCACCTCTACAACTGTTCCCGACCCTTCCAGCCCCGGCAAGGGCGAGGCATTGGGCGGTGGGGCATAGCTGCCGGCGCGCTGCAAGGCATCCGGCCTGTTCACACCGGCATAGGCCAGACGGATGATGATCTGCCCATGGCCAGGCACCGGCACCGGCACCGAGACCGGCTGCAACACATCAGGCCCCCCCGGTTGGTGGATGGCCATGGCCAGCATTGAATCGGACATCGTCATGTGTGGTTCAGCCTTTCATCTTGCCGGGCAAGTCGTTTGTGTCTTTTGGGGCCGAAATCCTTTCCAGAATCTTCATCGGCCCCTTCATCAAAGCCTGAACTGCCGGGTTTTTCTGCAAACCCGCCTTCAGCTTTTCAAACTGCATGACGTTTTCAATACGCCGATCAACAAATTCCCACGTCGCCGAATGGCCGTCGCTTTGGTCACCAAGCCAATAAAGCACGCTCGCGCCATAGACAGCGGACAGGCTGGCGCGCTTTGAATACCAGTTCAGATCGCAGCTGGTATCCCCAAGTGCCGTCCAGATTGCATCGGCCGTGCCCCAGATGAGTGTGGCACCTTCTGCGGCATGCGCGGGCAAGGCAAATAGCGATGAGCCGCGCTGGACGGCTTCTTTATCGGCCAGTTCAAGCCGTAGCCGAATGGCCAATGCGACCCGGTCGCGAAACCGCAGCGCGCCCAGATCGCGAAGCGCAAGTGCGGTTGCCATCGCCGCATCGCCCGAGCGATGATAGGCCGCAGCCAGATCGATCCCACCGCGCGGGAACAAGGCGCGCGCAAGCACGGGCGCTGCACCCGAATCGGACATGGCGGCTTGCAAGGTGGCTTCAGACCAGCCGTCAAAGGCCACATGTGGCAAAGCGGCCTGCAATACCTGCGCCTTTAAGCGCTCAACGCTGTTTTCGTGATCCATCCAGCCCTCCTGTGATGGGCAATGTAGACAAGTGCGGTGGCTTTTGCTATGCGCGCCAAGCCTGCACATTTCGTGCAACTCTAACTTAGGAAGGTGGTGACAACCACATGCAGGTCAGCGTCCGCGACAATAACGTCGAGCAAGCCCTTCGGGCCCTCAAGAAAAAGCTCCAGCGCGAAGGCGTGTTTCGGGAAATGAAGCTCAAGCAACATTTCGAGAAACCCTCCGTCAAAAAAGCGCGCGAGCAAGCCGAAGCAGTTCGCCGTTCGCGCAAACTCGCGCGGAAAAAGGCTCAACGCGAAGGCGGTCTTTAAGACGTCCGCAATGCTGGGATCGCAAGATCCAATGTCAGATCAACCCCCGGCCGCAAGGTTCGGGGGTTTTTCCTTTGGTTTCAGCCGGTTGATAAGGTGAAGCGTGGGGCGGCAGGATAGCTGGCTTTGCCTATATGGCCCGCGCCTAAACCGCCAAAGCCGTTGTCTGCACCACAGTTCTTAGCGCAAAGGATGATTGCATCTGCCGCACGCCGGGCAAGCGGGAAAGATGCTGGCGATGAATGCGGGCGAAATCCTCGGTATCTTCGGCCATGATCTTTATCAGATAATCCGCGGTGCCTGCCATAAGATGGCATTCCAGAATGTCAGGCACACGCGCGACTTCGCGTTCAAAGGCGTCCAACAGTTCTTCTGCCTGACTTTGCAGCGTGATCTCGACATAGACCGTCGTCGGCTTGCCCATCATGCGGGTGTTCAGCAACGCGACGTAGCTGTCGATGTAACCGGCCTCTTCCAATTGCTGAACCCGGCGGTGGCAGGCCGAAGGAGACAGATTGACCCGTTCGGACAGTTCGGCATTGGTGATGCGCCCATCCTTTTGCAGGACGGTAAGAATACGACGGTCAGTTGCGTCAAGTACCAGGCTCATGGTGGAATCTTTCGCGTGGAGTTCGAATTGGCACAGAATCTACCACGTCTGCGGGTTGTTGCCAGCAAAGTTTCAAAACATTTGCGCGCAAAGGCGCGCAAGCTTTGCCCACAAGGACGGCAAGTCCATCAGGGAGAGAAACATGAAAATCGGTTGCCCAAAGGAAATCAAACCACAGGAATTCCGCGTTGGTATGACGCCCAACGCCGCGCGTGAGGCGGTCAATGCCGGTCATTCGGTGATGATTGAAACCAATGCCGGGGCTGGCGCGGGCTTTACCGACGCCGATTATGTCGCAGCAGGGGCCAAGATCATCGGCACCGCGAAAGAGATCTTCGCAGCCGCCGACATGATCGTGAAAGTCAAAGAGCCGCAGGCGGTGGAGCGCGCGATGTTGCGCGAAGGCCAGATCCTGTTCACCTATCTTCACCTTGCCCCCGATCCGGAACAAACCCACGATCTGCTGAAATCTGGTGCGACCTGCATCGCCTATGAAACCGTGACTGATGACCGTGGCGGCCTGCCGCTTTTGGCGCCGATGTCCGAAGTCGCGGGCCGTCTTGCGCCGCAAGTGGGCGCGTGGACGCTGCAAAAGGCCAACGGCGGGCGCGGCGTGCTGATGGGCGGTGTGCCCGGCGTGCTGCCGGCCAAGGTTCTGGTCATTGGTGGCGGGGTGGTTGGCACCCATGCTGGCAAGGTCGCGGCTGGCATGGGCGCGGATGTCACTGTGTTGGATCGTTCGGTCAACCGGCTGCGGTATCTGGATGATGTCTTCGGTGGCCAGTTCAAATGTGCCTATTCCGATGCCGCCACCACGATGGAACTGGCGCGTCAGGCCGATCTTATCATCGGCGCGGTGCTGATCCCGGGCGCTGCGGCCCCCCAGCTGATCTCGAAAGCGCAATTGAAAGAGCTGAAGCCCGGCGCCGCCCTTGTGGACGTGGCCATTGACCAAGGCGGTTGTTTCGAAACCAGCCGTGCCACCACCCATCAGGACCCGATCTACGAGGTTGATGGCATCATGCATTACTGCGTTGCGAACATGCCCGGCGCGGTGGCCCGCACCTCGACACTTGCCTTGGGCAACGCCACCATGCCCTTCATGATGGCTTTGGCCAACAAGGGCTGGAAAAAAGCCTGCGCCGACGACAAGCACCTGCTGAACGGCCTGAACGTTCATGCCGGTAAGCTGACTTACGAAGCCGTCGGAACGGCGCTGAACCTGCCGACCATCTCGGCCGCGGACGCATTGAAGATGTAACGAAGGGTTACCTCCCCCCTTCGCAAGGGCGGTCCCGGCAACGGGGCCGCCCTTTTTGCGTTTGAAACAACGACGGAACCTTCGCGTGCGGGCGTAGTATCGCCATTGCACTTCTATGAGGTTCCTGATGTTTGCGCGCTTTTCTCCCTATTGGCTTTGGGCCCTTCTGGCGGTGCCCGCGATGGGAATGCCCACGCCGTTCTTTGATGAAGACACCCGCGCCCTGCGCGGGGTGATCCACGGATCGGGCGAGTTTGCAGCCCGTTTCATGATCATTTCAATGATGGCCACGCCCCTGCTGTTGCTGACCAAAGGCA
>JAIOXV010000015.1 GCA_021741465.1 Paracoccaceae bacterium | reverse complement strand
AGGAAAAACGCCCTAAGACCCGCATCTTCGACAAAAGCGCCAAGCCGCAGATCCGCCTCGGCCCGGCTGTGCAGCCCGGTCAGGTCAAGCGCGCGCATGGCGTCGATATGGCGGGTCTGGTCATGGTCATAGGCCACCGGCGCAATATCGGCCACCACCAGCCGCCGCACCAGGCTGCCGCGTTCCAGCGCCAGTTGCATCGCGGCCTTGCCCCCCATCGAATGGCCCAACAGGTCGACAGGCGCCCCGATACTGGCAATCACCTCGGCAAGATCATGGGCCAAGTCGGGGTAGGAATGGCTATCCAGCCATGGGCTTGCCCCGTGGTTGCGCATGTCCACTGCAATGACATCGCGCTGATCTGCCAAGCGCCGGGCGATCACCCCCCAATTGCGGCCAGAACCATAAAGGCCATGGGCAATGACCAAAGGCGGGAACGGGCCGGGCGTAGCGGCAGGATGATGGATCGTGGCAAGCATGGCACGGGTTTTACCGCCCCGCAGGCCAAAGGGCCAGAGCCGTTGCGAAACGCAGATTGCGGCCCTAAACATGCCGCAAGATGGGAGTTTCGGGATGAGCGCGATTTCAATCCAGCAAATGGCAGACCGCGTCGCCCAGTTGATGGAAGACCGGCTGGGTGCGCGCGGCGCAGGGCTTGAGGCCAAGCTGAAGGCGCGCGGTCGTCTCCTGCCGCGCAAGGTGCGCACAGCGGCGGTTGATCTGGCCAAGGCTGCGGCCATGGCGCAAAACCCAAAGCTTTTGCTACAGATGGACCACGCCACGCTGGCGCGCGATTACGACACTTGCCTACGCCACCTTGGCGCGCTGAAGTCGCGAACCGGTTGGCTGGATGGCACCCTTGCCGTTGCCTCCTCGATCGCGGTTTCCATTCTTCTGGTCGTGCTTTTGGTGATCGCACTTCTGCGCTGGCGCGGCTTGATCTAGCCCCTCAGGCATTCGGCCCGAAATGCCGGGGATAAAGCGCGCCAAGCCCTGTCAAAACGGTGTTTAGCGCCTCATCCAGATCATAAGGCGCTTGCAATGTCATCTGGTCCAGCCAGACCCCGTCGATCATGATCCGTACCAGCCGCGCCGCGCGCACGGGCGGCAGGTCATAGCCGTGAAGGGCGTTCATCTGGGCGCAAAGCCCTTCCAGCATGCGGCTGTATTCGGCATCATTCGCCGCACAGCGCGCCTGATACAACGGCAGGCTTTGTGCCTCGGACCAAAAGGCCAGCCATGCGGCCTGACGCTCTGGCGTGCAAAGATCAGGCGAAAAATCGGCACGCACAAGCGCAGCGATGCGGGTTTCAGGGCGGTTGTCGGCCAGCTGCAGGGCTGCTTGCCAATTGGCGCGATATTCTTCTGAAAGATAGTCCAACGTTTCGGCCAGAAGGTTGTCCTTGGTGCCGAAATGAAACAGCACCAAGCCATGGCTTAGCCCCGCGCGCTGTGCAACCGCAGTCAAGGTCATGCGCGAAAACCCCTTTTCGGCCAGCGTGGCGATCGTCGCCTCGATGATCTGCAACCGGCGCGCATCGCGGCTTTGGGTGCGCGGAGGAGGGGGGTTAGCGGAGGCGATTTGGGGCACGGCGCATCTCAGGTTTCTTGGCCTTTTATTTTAGCGCGGATCGCAAAATTGGCAAAGCGGAATCTCTGATTGACAATTCAGTCAGTGGAATGCAACCCTGCGCTTCACCCCGATTGTCAATGGACCCCCGATGGGACGAGAAGAAATTTCCCCCGCCGAAAGCCACGAAGGGCGGCGCCACCCGGCTTCGCCCCGGCTGGACCATTGCCCCCCCGGCCTGCCCCGCGACGCGTTTCTGGGCGACGATTGGTACCGCCGCGAAATGGCGACGATTTTTGCACGCCAATGGGTAATGGTTGGCCGACGGCGCGAATTTTCGCCCGGCACCCTGCGCCGCGCGGTGGTTGGCGCCGCCGAGGTGATTGTGGCGTGCGACAGCGAAGGCACGCTTTCGGCCTTTCACAATTCCTGCCCACACCGCGGGTCTGAACTGTGCCGCGCCGATGAAGAACAGATCGGCAAACTGATCCGCTGCCCCTATCACGCCTTTGCCTATTCGGCTGCGGATGGCCGGCTGGTATCGACCGCCCACGCGGTGCCGACAGCCGATCTTGACCGCAAGGCAATGGGGCTGAAACCTGTCAGCCTGCGCGATTGGAACGGGTTCTTGTTTTTGAACCTGTCGGCCAATCCCGGCCCCCTTTGGGCTGATGTCGGGCTGGACAGTCTGGCGAACTGGCCAATGGCGGGGCTGGAGACGGGTCATCGCTGGCAAACCGACATTGCCTGCAACTGGAAGGCCTTTTGGGAAAACTATTCTGAATGCCTGCATTGCCCCGGCATTCACCCCGAACTGTGCGACATGGTGCCGATTTATGGCAAAGGTATCATGGGCCAAAGCGAGGCCTTGGACTGGTCGCCCGAAGATCCGGCAGAGCCAAACCTACGAAAGGGTGCCCAAAGCTGGACAGCCAATGGCGCCCCCTGCGGCCCGACATTCCCCGGCCTTACTGCGGCAGAGCGGCAGGCCGGCTATAGCTTTGTCACGCTTTGGCCCTCGGCCTATGTGGTGGCGCATGTCGATTACGTGCGGTCGGTCCGGATTGTGCCACTGGCCCCACAACGCACCCGGCTGATCGCAGAATGGCATTTCCCGCCCGACACCCTGGCCCAGCCCGGATTTGATGCAGGCGCAGTGGCCGCTTTTGCCAAGCTGGTTATGGAACAGGACGGCGCAGCGTCAGAGATGAACCAGCGCGGCCTAAGATCGCCTGCCTTCACCCAAGCGCGACTGATGCCCGAAGAATATGAAATACACCGCTTTCACCAGTGGATCCTTGCCGAGATGGAGGCAACTGCATGACCGAACTTCCCTATGCCAGCATGACAATCCCGAATGACTGGGACCGGGGCGGGTTGCCAGCCTGGACCTATCATTCCGAGGCCATGTTCGCACTGGAGCGGGAAAAACTGTTCCTGACCCATTGGCAGGTCGTCGGGCATGAATGCGATATTCCCAATCCCGGCGATTGGCTGAGCTTTGACCTTTTGGGCGAACGCGCGGTTGTCATGCGCGGTGCCGACGGGGTGGCCCGGGCTTTTCACAACCTGTGCCGCCATCGTGGGGCGCGGGTGGTCGATGGGGAGAATGGCACCTGCAAAGGGTCTATCGTTTGCCCATTTCACGGCTGGGTCTATAATCTGGATGGCACCCTGCGGGGGGCGGCCCAGCCCAGCAGCCTTGGCGATATGAAGCGCGAGGATTTCGCGCTGAAACCGATCGAAATGCAGGTCTATCACGGCTTTTTCTTTTTGCGGTTTGCCCCCGGCCCGCAGCCCGACGTCGCCACGCTTTTCGCCCCCTATGAAGCAGATTTTGCGGCCTATGATCTTACCTCGCTGCTGCCCGTGACCATTCCGCACTGGGCCTCTGATCTGCCGGTCAACTGGAAGTCGGTGCGCGATGTGGACAACGAAGGCTATCACGTCCCGCTGGCCCATCCTGGCCTGCAAGACCTTTATGGCCGCACATACCGCGACTTGCATCTTGATGATGGGCTGAACGTGTCGATCGGCTGGTTCGGGGATGTGCCGGGGCGGCTTTGGTCGGTGCGCAACTATGCCGCTCTGTCCCCGCCCCGGCCTGATCTGCCCCCGCATCTTCAAAAGGCCTGGACCTATTACGGGCTGTTTCCCAATGCGGTCTTTGCCATGACACCGGAGGGCGCGCAGTTTTATCAGGAACTGCCGATTTCGCCGGGCAAGACCCGCTTGACCGGACGCCTTTACCGCAGGCCGAACGAAAGCCGCGAGGCACGGGTCGCGCGCTATCTGGCATATCGCATCGATCGCGACACATCGGCCGAAGATCAGCAGCTTTCGGTCTGGTCGAACGAGTCGATGAAATCTTCAGCTTTCGAGGGGTTCCATCTGTCGGATCTGGAATTTGGCCTGCGGCGCCATCACGACGGATTGCGCGCGTTGATGCCTGTGATGGCCCTGCCAGACGCCCCACCAGAGGACCAGATCGCCCGCGTCAATGAAGAATTGACTTGCCAGACCGGGGTCCGGGCTTAAGCTTTTGGATAATTTGATACCAACGATAACAGGGAGAACGACATGAGAGTGAACCGCCGTCATATGCTTGTCGGAATTGGCAGCACGCTGGCAGCCCCGTGGGTTCGTCCCTCGTGGGCGCAAAGCGGCAGGGTGAATGTCTATAACTGGGCCGATTATATCGGCGAGACAACCGTTGCCGATTTCAGCGCCGAAACCGGCATTGATGTGGTTTACGACCTTTATGCAAGCGCGGAAGAGATGCAGGCAAAGATGCTGGCCGGGTCATCGGGCTATGACGTTGTATTGCAGGCCGGGCTGACCTTCCCAACCATGACCAAGGCCGGGGTTTATCAAAAACCCGACCGTTCAAAGATGACAGGCTGGTCGAACCTTGACCCGTCGATCCTGAAAATCGTCGAAGGCTTTGACCCCGCCAACGCCTATGGCACGCCTTACATGTGGGGGTCTGTCGGGGTGACCTACAACATCGACATGGTGAAAGAGCGTCTGCCCGACGCCGATCTGGCCAGCCTTGACACGTTGTTCCTGCCGGAAAATGCGGCCAAACTGGCCGACTGCGGGATCTCGCTTTTGGACAGCCCCACTGACATCGGCTTTGTCGTGCTGAAATGGTTGGGGATCGACCCTGATACCGCTGGCCCGGCAGAGCTTGCCAAGATGGCAGAGGCTTTTGCCGCCATACGCCCCTATGTCGCGACCTTCGACAACACCAACTATCTGACCACCATCCCCAATGGCGAGGTCTGCGCGGTGAACAGCTGGTCGGGCGACTACGGCGTTGCCAAGGCCCGCGCCGCTGAGGCCGGGATCGAAATGAACCTTGGCTATTTCGTGCCCAAAACCGGGGCCCCCGCCTGGTTCGACATGTGGGCCATTCCGACGGACGCGGCCAATGTCGACGCAGCGCACCGCTTTATTGACTATCTTCTGCGCCCCGAAGTGATTGCAGCCTGCACCAATTACACCGGCTATGCCAATGCCAACAGCGCAGCGACACCGCTGGTGGATCCGTCGATCAGTTCGGACCCTGCGGTCTATCCTGATGCCGAATCTCTGGCACGGCTTTACACACCCAAACCCCAAAGCCCGGAACAGGAAGAGGCGATGACCCGCGTCTGGACCGAGATCAAGGCGGGCGGCTAAGCCATGCAGGACGCGGCCGAGCCGTTCTTGCGCATCGAAGGGGTATCGAAAACATTCGGCAGCTTTCAGGCCGTGCGCAATGTATCCCTTTCGGTCGGCAAGGGCGAGATCTTCTCGCTCTTGGGGGGGTCTGGCTGCGGCAAGACCACGCTCTTGCGAATGCTTGCGGGGTTTGAAGAACCAAGCGCCGGGCGCATCTTTCTGGATGGCCGCGACATGGCGGGCGTTCCTGCATGGGAGCGCCCGGTGCATATGATGTTTCAGTCCTACGCAATCTTTCCCCACATGAGCGTGGAAAAGAACATCGCCTATGGGCTGAAACACGAAGCCCTGACCAAGGCCGAAAAGGCCGACCGCACCCGGGAGATGCTGGAACTGGTGCAACTGGTGCCCTTTGCGGCGCGCAAGCCGCATCAGATCTCTGGCGGTCAGCGCCAACGCGTCGCGCTGGCCCGTGCGCTGGCGCGCCAGCCAAAGCTGTTGCTTCTGGACGAACCACTTGCAGCACTGGACAAGAAACTGCGCGAACAGACCCAGTTCGAATTGATGAGCATTCAGGCCCGCACCGGGGTGACCTTCATCGTTGTGACCCACGATCAGGAAGAAGCGATGACGCTTTCCGACCGCATCGCGGTGATGGACAAGGGCGAGGTCAAGCAGATCGGCAGTCCGACCGAGATTTATGAATTTCCCGCCAGCCGGTTCGTTGCCGATTTCATCGGCTCGATCAACGCATTCGACGCGGCTGTTCTTGGCGTCGAAGCTGGGCTGCTGCGCCTGTCGGTGCCTGCCCTTGGGACCGAGGTTCTGGCGCGCGGCCAATCGGGGGTGGCGGAGGGCAGCAAGGTTACCTTGGCCATACGCCCCGAAAAGCTGCGCCTTTCGATGGAAAAACCCGCTGATGGCAACGCCGTGCAAGGCAAGGTTCGCGATCTGGCCTATTTCGGCAAAGACAGCCTTTACCGGATCGCCCTGCCCTCTGGGGTGCTGGTGCAGGCCCATGCCGTGAACGCCCGTCGTGGCGATGAAGGCGCCCGCGTCGCCGATTGGGATGACGAGGTTTGGCTGGCCTTTGACGCGACATCGGCAATTGTTCTGGTGGAATGAATGGCAATGGGGCGCATTTCACAATGGTTCGACCGCCGCGGCTTTGCCGCCATGCTGATCGGCCTGCCCTATCTGTGGCTTTTGGCCCTGTTCCTTTTGCCCTTTCTGATCGTGGTGGCGATGAGCCTTGCCACCAAAACCCCCACCGCCCCGCCTTTTTCCTTTGGTGGCGATCATCCTTGGGTGAACGGACAGGCCTATGTGCGGGTTCTGACCGATGGGCTTTATCTGCGCGCTTTTCTGACCTCGGTTGGCAATGCCGGTGTGGCGATGATGCTGTGCCTGCTGCTTGGCTATCCGATGGCGCTGGGGCTGACGCGCGTTTCGAAAAGCTGGCGCAACATCCTTCTGATGCTGGTGATCCTGCCCTTTTGGACCTCTTTTCTGCTGCGGGTTTATGCCTGGATGGGATTGATGGGCAAAAACTCGTGGTTCAACGGGCTTTTGACCGATGGATGGAACCTTTTGGTGCCAATGGATTGGGCCGTGAAATCCATTCCGATGATGAACTCGAATTTCGCGGTGGTGCTGGTGATGGTCTACACCTACCTGCCCTTCATGATCTTGCCCTTGTACGCCAGCCTTGAGCGGCTGGACCCGGTGCTGGACGAGGCCGCGATGGATCTTGGCAGCCGTCCCTGGCAGGTGTTTCGCGATGTCACGCTGCCCCAATCGGTTCCCGGCATCATTGCGGGGGGCATGCTGGTGTTCATCCCGGCGGCGGGCGAATTGGTCATTCCTTCGCTGGTTGGGGATGCCTCATCGCCGATGATCGGGCGGCTGATTTCGGATGAGTTTTCTTCGGCACGCGATTGGCCCATGGCCTCGGCGGTGGCGGTGGTGCTGTTGGTGCTGATGGTCGGGCCGACCATGCTTTACAGCCATTATCAGGCCCGGGCGGAGGGCACGAAATGAACCGACGCCCCGTGTTCTTGATAACCGTGCTGTGCTTTGGCTTCGCGTTTTTCTATATCCCGATCCTGTCGATGATCGTCTACAGTTTCAACGCTTCGCGCTTGGCAACGGTCTGGGGCGGATTTTCCACCAAATGGTATGTTTCGCTGTTTTCGAACAAACAAGTGATCGCGGCGTTGCTGCTGTCGCTTAAGATCGCCGTGGTGTCGGCAACCTTCGCCACGATCTTGGGCACCATGGCGGGCATTGTCTTGGCCCGCTTTACCCGCTTTCGCGGCCGCTTGCTGTTTTCCGGCCTTGTTACGGCCCCGCTGGTGATGCCCGAGGTGATCACCGGCATTTCATCGCTGATCTTCTTTATCATGATGGCCGATTGGATCGGCTGGCCAGGTGCGCGCGGGTTCACCACCATCACGCTGGCGCATATCACGTTTTCCATGGTCTTCGTGACCACCATCATTCAGGCGCGCATGGTGCAATCTGATCGCGCGATTGAAGAGGCGGCGATGGATCTGGGCAGTCGGCCCTGGCAGGTGATGCTGGATGTGACACTGCCGACGATCTTTCCTGCCATTCTTTCAGGCTGGCTTTTGGCCTTCACCATTTCGCTTGATGATGTGGTCATCACCTCTTTCACCACCGGGCCTGGATCGACCACCCTGCCGTTGCTGATCTGGTCCAAGGTCAAGCTTGGCGTGACCCCCGATATCAATGCACTGGCAACGCTGATGGTGCTTGTTGTGGGGCTGGGAGTCGTCCCCGCCGGGGTCTTGATGATGCGCAGCGAAAAGCGCCGCCTTGCGGACAGCCGGTTGGCCTACCGCACCAATGATTGACGCGTTCGAGCATCTTGCCTGCCCGATTGGCCAAGCCGGCTCTGGGCGGGTGCGCTATGGTGCGGCAATGGCATTGTGGCGCGACGGGCAGATCTCGGAAGCCCAGCTTGAAGTTTACCGCATCGCCGCCGCCCATGACGGGCGCGACCCCGCACCGATGTTGGCCGAACGCGGCTTGCCCACCCCCGGCTGGAAAGCCGCAGAGCTGTTGCCATTGGCAAGGCTTTACCGAGCCGCGCGGGTGCATCTTTTGGCGCTGGACCATCCCGGCGCGGCAGAGTTGCGGGCGGCACTGCCCCTCGCGCCAAGGCGGGCTGCCCCGCCGGTGGCAGAAGATGCCGCAGCGCAGGCCGTGGCCGCGCAGTGGCTTGACGCGGCGCGTCACGCCATGGCTTTGGCGCAGACCGTGCTGTCGGATGCCATTGCCACCGCCGCGCCACAACTGCGCTGGACCCACCATCCCGCCTTTACCGGGCAGGATTTCGGCGCACAGCTTGCGGCCAACCATGCCTATGCACCGCTCGTAGGCGGCGATGACAAAGCCAGTGCATTTGGCCTTTTGCTGATTGCCCCCGGCCAACTCTTGCGCGATCATCGTCACCTTGGGGCCACGCTTTACGCGCCGCTGACGGGGCCGCAGCGTTGGCGCTTTGGCCCGGCGCGTAACCTTACGACAAAAGCGGCACCCTCCCCGGTCTGGCTTGCGCCTGACCGCCCCCTTTTGGCCCAAACCGGCCGGGTGCCTTTCTTGGCGTTGATTTACCGGGCGCAAGCCGCTGACCTGCCCGCCCGCATCATCCCCGCCGCGGATTGGGCCGATCTGGAGCAAGATCAGCATGTCTGAAACCCTTGTCTACAATGCCAAGATCCGCAGCATGGACCCGACCCACCCCCATGCCGATTGGCTGTTGATCCGCGATGGCCTGATTGCTGCGCTTGGCCTTGGCACCCCGCCTGCCGTGGCCAAAAAGACCCGCCGGATCAACGCGCATGGCAATCTGGTGCTGCCCGGCTTTCAGGATGCCCATATTCACCTGCTTTCCGGGGGCACCGAACTTGCAACCTCGGCGCAGCTTTACGATGTGCCAAACATCGAATGCCTGATTGCCGCGATGGCCGCCCATGCCGCCAAGCGGCCTGACCTGGGGCTGGTCACCGGATCGGGTTGGCAGCCCGGTCTTTTTGGTGACCACAATCTAACAGCGGCCGTGTTGGACAGGGCAATCGCAGATCGGCCCGCGCTGGCCTATGACAGCAGCTTTCACAACGCCTGCCTGAACAGCCGCGCCTTGGCGATTGCCGGAATTACGGATGACACCCCAGACCCACCGAACGGCCACATCCTGCGCGATGGTGCCGGCAGGGCCACGGGCATGCTGCATGAAGAGGCAATCGGCTGGGCCAACGCCCGCCTGCCGCAGCTTGACGCCAACCATCTGACCGAAGGGCTTGCGACCGGGCAGGCCCATGCCAATGCCCATGGCCTGACCGGCGTGCTTGACCCCAAGGTCACGGCAGAAGATGCCGAAGTCTATGGCCGGGCTGCGGCGGCAGGGCGGCTCAGCTTGCGGGTGGCGGGGGCGGTGCAGGTGACCGAAGCCGATACGCCCGCATCGGCTGTGGCCCGGCTTTCTGCCCTGCGCGCGGCCCATCATGGGCCGGATTTCCACATCCAGTCTGCCAAGTTCTTCATGGATGGCATCTTTGAAAACCGCACTGCCGCCTTGCTGGCAGACTATGCCGATCAGCCCGGCAATGCGGCCTGCATGTTCAGCGCCGATCAGACGAACGCCCTTTTCACCGCGCTGGATGCGGCGCGTTTTGCCATTCATGTGCATGTCATCGGAGATGCCGCCGCCCGGCGGGCGCTGGATGGGCTGCAAGCCGCCCGCGCAGCAAATGGCCCCTGGCCGGCCCAGCACCAACTGACCCATCTGCAACTGACTGATCCGGCCGATCATGTCCGGCTTGCGCAGCTTGCCACCGCCAATATTCAGCCGCTTTGGGCCCAGCTAGACCCTGAAATCCCCGATATCGCCTTGGACATGATCGGCCCCGAAAGGCACCCCGACACCTATGCGTTTCGCAAGATGTTGAATGCCGGGGCAGATTGGTGCCTGTCGTCGGATTGGTCGGTCAGCACGCTCAACCCGTTTGAAATCATGCAAACCGCGATCACCCGGCAGGCCCGCATGATTGACCAGCCAAAGCCGCCGTTTTACGCCGATCAGGCGTTGACCATCGCAGAATGCGTTGCAGGCTATACCACCCACGCGGCGCGGGCGGTCTGGCGGGCGGGCTATACCGGGCAATTGCGCCCCGGTTTTTCCGCCGACCTTATCATGCTGGACCGCGATATCTTTACCTGCCCGCCACAAGAGATTTCCGCCACCCGCGTCTTGCTGACGCTGTTCAAGGGAAATCCCGTCTGGCAGGCGTAAGAGCGGGCGTTGCTGCGCCTGATGCTTTTGCCTGATCCCAAAGAAAAGGCCCCGCCGAAGCGGGGCCTTTTCTTTGGGATGGAACCGGTGCTTACAGCGTCGGATAGATCGGGAAACGCTCGCACAGCGCCTCGACCTTGGCTTTGACGGCGGCTTCAACCGCGCCATTGCCGTCTTCGCCGTTCTTGGCCAGACCGTCGACCACTTCGACAATCCAGTCCCCGATCAGACGGAACTCGGCTTCGGCAAAGCCGCGGGTGGTGCCCGCAGGGGTGCCAAGACGCACACCCGAAGTGACGGTCGGCTTTTCGGAATCAAACGGGATGCCGTTCTTGTTGCAGGTGATATGGGCACGGCCAAGGGCCTTTTCGGTGGCATTGCCCTTCACGCACTTGGGGCGCAAATCAACCAGCATCAGGTGCGTGTCGGTGCCCCCGGTCACGATATCCAAGCCACCCTTCATCAGCTGAGCTGCCAGCGCCTGGGCGTTCTTCACCACCTGAACCTGATAATCCTTGAAGTCAGGCCGCAGCGCTTCGCCAAAGGCCACCGCCTTGGCCGCGATCACATGCATCAAGGGGCCGCCCTGAATGCCGGGGAAAATCGCCGAGTTGACCTTTTTGGCAATCGCCTCATCATTGGTCAGGATCATGCCACCGCGCGGGCCGCGCAGGGTTTTGTGGGTGGTGGTGGTCGCCACATGGGCATGCGGGAAGGGGCTGGGGTAAAGCCCGGCCGCAATCAGCCCGGCAAAGTGGGCCATGTCGACCAGAAGATAGGCGCCAACGCTGTCGGCAATCTCGCGCATGCGGGCAAAATCGATGATGCGCGGAATGGCCGAGCCGCCGGCGATGATGAGCTTGGGCTTGTGCTCGGTGGCAAGGGCGGCAAGCTGGTCATAGTCGAGCTGGCTGTCCTGCGGGCGCACGCCATACTGAATGGCGTTGAACCATTTGCCCGACTGGTTCGGCGCGGCACCATGGGTCAGGTGGCCGCCAGCATCAAGGCTCATGCCCAAAATCGTGTCGCCGGGCTGGATCAGCGCCTGAAACACGCCCTGGTTGGCCTGCGACCCCGAGTTGGGCTGCACATTGGCAAAACTGCAGTTGAACAGCTTGCAGGCCCGCTCCATCGCCAGCGTTTCGGCGATGTCGACAAACTGGCAGCCACCGTAATAGCGCTTTCCGGCATAGCCTTCGGCGTATTTGTTGGTCATCACCGAACCCTGCGCCTCCATCACGGCGCGCGACACGATGTTTTCCGAGGCAATCAGCTCGATCTCATGGCGCTGACGGCCAAGCTCTTGCGTCACAGCACCGAAAATCTCGGGGTCACGGGTGGAAAGGCTTTCGGTGAAGAAACCGGTGGTCATGTTGGTAGAGATGTTCATGGGATAATGTCCTCTGTTCAGCCGGTCCATCCCAGACCGGCGGCTATACAGTTCATTGATTGCATCAAGGGCACGCTGGTGCTGAACCCAGGCTCGGCGCGCGCGCGGCGCAACAGCGCCACTTGCAGGCGGTTGATCCGGTCAAGCTGGGGGCTAAGCGCGCGGAACCGTTCAAGCATGTTGGGAAAGCGCGCACCGGGCTGGGCCGAGCCCGTCAGCAGGCGCAAGGCATCCACCGAGGCGGCATGTTCGGCCTGCACACGGCCAAAAATCCGCTGGCGCAGGGCAGCGTCTTCGACCAAACCGGCATAGTCAGCGGCGATGGACATATCTGTCAGCATCAGCGATTTCTCGACCTCATCCACCATCAGCCGGAAGAGTTTGTGACGCTCGAACATCTCGGCCAGAAGCTGGTCGGCGGCAGCACCCCGCACCTGCCGAAAGGCGCTGATCGCGCTGCCAAAGCCATACCAGCCAGTGATCATGTGGCGGTTTTGCGACCAGGCAAAGACCCAAGGGATCGCGCGCAGATCGGCCAGAGACCGCGCGCCAAAGCGCCGCGCGGGGCGCGAGCCCATCTTAAGCATGGCCAGTTCTTCCACCGGGCTGGCTTGCTGAAAATAGTCGATAAATCCCGGCTGCGACATCAGATTGACATAGGCCGTCTGCGACAGACCTGCCAAAGCCTCCAGCGCGTCATTGCTTTCAGGGTCGGCCACCGGCTGCACCCGCATCGGCAGATGGCTGAGTACGGAAGAAGCCAAAAGCTCCAACTGGTTCAGCGCCGTGCCGCGATTGGCGTATTTCGATGACACCACCTCGCCCTGTTCGGTGATCCTGAGGCGACCTTGCACAGTGCCAACGGGTTGGGCGGCAATGGCGCGCCCGGTTGGTGCGCCGCCGCGGCTGACCGATCCGCCGCGGCCATGAAAGAAGACCGGGCGCAGGCGATGCTGACCAAGGCTGGCCGTCAACCGCCGCTGGGCCTTGTCCAGCTCATAGGTGGAGCACAAAAACCCGCCGTCCTTGTTGCTGTCGGAATAGCCCAGCATCACCTCGACCGTGGCATCGCGGTTGCGCAGGCTGCGCTGCGCCAAAGGCACGGCCAGCACCTCGTCAAAGACGGCCGGCGCGTGGCGCAGGTCTTCGATCGTTTCAAACAGCGGCACGACCTGCAGATCCAGCTTTTCCGCGCCAAACCCTGCATGGCGGGCCAGCAGATAGACCGCCAGAAGATCATCGGCCGACCGTGTCATCGACAAGATGAAGGGGCCGATCGCATCGGGGTCGTCGGACATGCGCGCCGCGTGCATCAAGCTGAGCAGATCAAGCAGTTCGCGCGCATCAGCGCCAAGCTGGCTGCGGGCGACATGCACCAGATCTGATCGGCCCAATTCCTCGCGCAGGCGGCGCGACCAATCTGCGGTGCCGGGCGCAGGTGCGGGGCCGGTATGGGCCCAGATTTCGGCCAAAACCGCGGTAATAACGGTGGAGTTTTGCCGGACATCCAGCGTGGCCGTGCGAAAGCCAAAGGTTTCCGCCCGCCACCGCAAGGGCGCGATGAAGCGGGTCGCCAGCCAATCGGCCTCAATCGCCACAAGACCGGCCTCGATGATGCGCAGATCGGCGATGAAATGGCTTACTGAAGGATAGCCTGCGCCGACAATCCCCGGCTGTTCCTGCATCGCGCGCAATGTGGCGCCGATGGCGGTCAGGGCTTGGCGGAAAATTTCGCCGGGATTGCGCGAGGCCAGCCGTTTTGCGTCAGCGCTGCGGGAAATCAGGGCGCGGATGGGGGCTTCGGCCTCGGGCGGCAGTGTCACGATCCGCGAGGTGATCGAAATACGGGCGGCGGCGGCGGCGATGTCTTCTTGATAGCGGGTCAGAATGGTGCGACGGGCACGGGCCAGCGCATCGCGCGTTACCTCGGCGGTCACATTCGGGTTGCCGTCGCGGTCGCCGCCGATCCAGGAGTGAAATCGCACGCAGGGCGTCATCTCCAGCCCGGGCCCAAAGCGGGCCTCTGTCGCCGCGCCGAAACGGTCAAAAAGCTGCGGCACCGCATCAAAAAGCGCGTCGCGAAAGAATTGCAGGCCCCATTCGATCTCATCGCGCAGGCTGGGGCGTTCCATCCGCAATTCGCCGGTCATCCACAGAAGATCAATCTCGGCTTCGATGTCATGCAAGATGTCGTCACGTTCACGCGGCGTCCAACGCTGGGTTTCCAGCGAGACAAGGTGGCGATAGATACGGCGGTGGATTTCCAGCACGGTGACGCGCTTTGCCTCGGTCGGGTGGGCAGTAAGGGTTGGTCCAACCGAAAGCCGCTGCGTCAGCGCGCTAAATTCGGTGGCGGTCATTTTCGGGTCCAGCGTGGCCAGAGCCTTGGCAAAACTGCCCTCGACCGCCTCAAGCCCCTGGGTTGCCTCGACCATGCGGCGGCCACGCATGGCGGTATTTTCGTCGATGATCCGGTTCAGTTGAAACCAGATATTTGCCGCCTGAAGGCAGGGAATGGCGGTTTCGTCGCTGGGAAGCTCGGCGCCCATCGTCAGCACCACATCCACAATATGCGGCGCGCGGCGTTCGATCACCCGGTGCCACAGGCGGCGCAATTCGGCCCGAAGCGCGGCCGCCTGATCTTCGGGCGCTGCGTTCAGGGTATCGGATGCGTGCTGGGCAACTGCGACCATGGGTCAGGCGACCCGGTCGCGCGGTTGGCGGCCATCGAAAAAGTCTGACAGGTTTTCCAGCACACGAAAGCCCATCGCCTCGCGGGTTTCGCGGGTGGCAGACCCCAGATGCGGCAAGAGAACCAGATTGTCAGACTCCAAAAGCTCGGCCGGAATCTTCGGCTCGCGTTCAAACACATCAAGCCCCGCGCCACCAATGGTACCAAACCACAGCGCCTGGGCCAGCGCATGTTCGTCCACCACTTCGCCGCGCGCGGTGTTGATAAGAAACGCGCCCGGCCGCATCAGATCCAGTCGACGCGCGTTGATAAGATGGCGGTTGGTTGCGCCGCCGGGGCAGTGCAGCGACACAAAATCGCATTGCGGCAGCAGGTCTTCGACTGTCGGCACCTGAACTGCGTTGTAGCGCGCCAACACCTCGGCCGGCACGGCCGAGCGGTTTTGCACGATGGTCTTCATGCCAAAGCCGAAATGCGCGCGCTGCGCCATGGCTTGGCCGATCCGGCCAAAGCCAATGATGCCCAGCGTCGCACCCGATACCTTGGTGCCGATCATGTGCGTCGGGCGCCAACCTGTCCATTGGCCGGCACGCAACTCGCGCTCACCTTCGCCAGCACGGCGCGCCACCATCAGGATCAAGGTCATGGCGATATCGGCGGTGCATTCGGACACCACGTCGGGCGTATTGGTCACCGCGATACCGCGGTCTTTTGCGGCGGCGGTGTCGATATGGGCAAAGCCCACACCGTAATTGGCCAAGATCCTTGTGCGCGGCGTGCTGCAATCAAAGACTGCGGCAGGCAGGCGGTCGGTCACTGTGGGCAGGATCGCATCATACTGACCCAGCGCACCGTGAAAATCCGCCTCGCTCAGCGGGGTGTCAGAGGTGTTCAAGCTCAGATCAAAGACCTGCGCCATCTTCGCTTCCACCGCCTGCGGCCAGCGCCGCGTCACAAGGACCTTGGGTTTTGCCATCATGCCCTCCGTCAGGCTGCGCGCTTGGCGATCACGCGCGCGACCGTCTCGCCGATGACCGAGGGGTTTTCAGCAACGGTGACACCCGCATCGGACAGGATTTCCACCTTTTCCGAAGCGCTTTCGCCAAAGGCCGAAATGATCGCCCCGGCATGGCCCATCGTGCGGCCCTTGGGGGCTGTCAGACCCGCGATATAGGCGATGACCGGTTTGGTCATGTGTTCCTGAATGTAAGCGGCAGCTTCGGCCTCTTGCGGGCCACCGATTTCGCCGATCATGCAGATCACATGGGTGTCGGGATCGGCTTCGAACCGTTCCAGAATATCACGGAAGCTGGAACCGTTGATCGGATCGCCCCCGATGCCAACGCTGGTGGACACGCCGATGCCGCGGTCTTTCAACTGCTGGGCCGCCTCATATCCCAAGGTGCCAGAGCGGCTGACAATGCCGACATTGCCGGGCAGATAGATATGGCCGGGCATGATGCCAAGCAGCGCCTTGCCGGGGCTGATGGTGCCGGCGCAATTCGGGCCGGTCAGCACCATGCGCCGCTCGCGCGGGTAGCGCATCATATAGCGCTTGACCAAGATCATGTCCTGCGCCGGAATGCCGTCGGTGATGCAGACGCAATAGCGGATGCCCGCATCGGCGGCTTCCATGATGCTGTCGGCCGCAAAGGGGGGCGGCACGAACACAAGGCTGGTGTCGGCCCCGGTCGCGGCCACAGCCTGTTTCACCGTATCGAAGACCGGAATGCCGAACACGGTTTCCCCGCCCTTGCCGGGAACAACGCCACCGACAACATTGGTGCCGTAATCCAGCATTTCCTTGGTGTGGAACTGGGCCATGCGGCCGGTGATGCCTTGCACGATGACACGGCTGGCGCGATCAAGAAGGATGCTCATCAGATGGCCCTCACGGTGGTGTTCTGCTTGCGGTCGTTCTTCCAGGCGATGACGGCGCGTTCGGCCGCCTCCATCAGGGTGTTGGCGCGAATGATTGGCAGCCCCGATTTGGCAAGGATCTTCTGACCTTCTTCAACATTGGTGCCCGACAGGCGCACGATCACGGGCACATTCACCGGGTTTGCCGTCAGCGCCTGAACCACGCCTTCTGCCACCCAGTCACAGCGGTTGATGCCCGCGAAGATGTTCACGAGAATGGCTTCGACATTCTCATCCGACATCACCAGACGAAACGCCTTGGCCACACGCTCTGGCGTGGCACCGCCGCCGATGTCGAGGAAGTTCGCAGGCTCGCCCCCGGCAAGTTTGATGGTGTCCATCGTGGCCATGGCAAGGCCCGCACCGTTCACGATGCAGCCGATGTTGCCGGACAGGCCGATATAGGCCAGCCCCCGGTCAGCCGCGCGGCTTTCGCGCGGGTCTTCTTGCGATTTGTCGCGCAGCTCGGCCACCTGCGGGTGACGGAAAAGCGCGTTGGTGTCGAAGGTCATCTTGGCATCAAGCGCAAGAATGCGGTTGTCGGCGGTGATGACCAGCGGGTTGATTTCCACCATCGTGGCATCCAGATCGCGGAAGGCGCGGTAGCAGCCTTGCAGCGTGCGCACCATTTGCTGGGTTAGCGCGGTGGGGATGCCAAGGGCATAGGAAATTTCGCGGGCCTGAAACTCTTGCAGACCAACCGCAGGTTCCACGGTCGAACGCACGATCGAGTCGGGCCGTTGCGACGAGATTTCTTCGATCTCCATGCCGCCTTCCGAAGAGGCGACAATCATGATGCGCTGGGTTGAACGGTCCAGCACAAAGCCCAGATAGATCTCGCGGTTAAAGTCTACCGCGCTTTCGACGTAAACGCGGTAGATTCCCTTGCCTTCGGCGCCGGTCTGATGCGTCACCAGCTTTTGGCCGAACATGTCGTTGGTGGCATCCTGAATCTCATGCTCGGAATTGCACAGCTTCACGCCGCCGGCTTTGCCGCGCCCGCCTGCATGAACCTGCGCCTTTACGATCCAGCGATTTCCGCCCAGCTCGCGTGCACGGTAGGCCGCCTGTTCGGGGCTATAGGCCAGCCCCCCAGGAGGAACCGCCACGCCGAACTTCGCCAATATCTCTTTGGCCTGATATTCGTGAATATCCATTCTTTCCTCCCTCAGGCCGAGTTTACCCGGCTGACATTTCCGCCCCGCAGGCCGCGTTTACTCGGCTGCCATCTCTGCCGCGCAGGCCGCGTTTACTCGGCTGCCATCTCTGCAAGGTAATGCCGGTTCAGCGCCTCCCGCGCCGCGCCGACATCGGCCCCCGCGCCCATTTCGTTCATCGCGGCGGCAAAGCGCTCAACGATGTCACTGATGGCATGGCGGGAAAGCTGGTTCAGGATGCCGATGCGCACCTGAACCGGTTCGGACAGGGTCGGCCAGATGCCGAAACCGCGCGCCCGGCAGGCCTGCACCAGATCCTTTTCACGACCAGCCAGCTTGGCGGGCAGGTTCAAGACCACAAGGCTGGTCATGTTCGAGGTGACATCGCAGCCAAGGGCGACGACGGCGGCGCGCAGGGCTGCCTCGTGATAGGCGTAGTCCGCGGCCTTTTGCGCTTTGCCGTGCTGAAGGTTGATCCGCAGCGCCTCATGGAAGGCGGCGACGGCATAGCCCGAATGAGTGCGGTGATAGGTGCCAGCGGCGCTGTCCTTGCCGTCGTGGATCGCCCAATGCCGGGCCTCCATCATCGGGTGGTTCACATAGCTGGAAGAGCCATTGGCTTTCAGATGCGCGATGTAGCGGTCCGAAAAGCTGACCGGAGCATAGGTCAAGGGCAGGCACAGCACGCCTTTTTGCGGGCAAGACGCCCAGCCGACGATGCCGGGGTAATCATCAATGTCAAAATCCTCGATCCCCAAGGACGAGACCGCATCGACAAGGCCCATCACCCCGTGACGCTCACAAGCATCCGAAAAGGCGCGAATGTCGTTAATCCGGCCCGAACCGGTTTCCCAATGCGCCATGACGGCCCAGGTGGGTTTGTTGGCGGCAAGCGCGGCGTCAATCACATCGCCCGTCACCGATTGGCCGTGCGGCACGGTGACAAGGGTCACGTTCGCCGGTTTCGGGTCCATCGAATTGGCGGCCAGATCGGCGCGGCTGGCGGCTTTCATCCGGACGGTCAGCGCATCAATGCCGCTGAAGGTGCCGTTGACAAAGGTCACCACCGTATCGCCGGGCAAAATGGCGCTGAACAGGCAGTCCAGCCCGCTCCAGCCGGTTCCGGCAACGCCGAAGGTGTAGGTGTTCTTGGTGCCCCAGATCTTGCGGAGCATCTCTTTGCATTCGATCATCCCGCGCAGCACGTCGGCCTGCATGTGATCGGCAAGGCCGGCGTTGGCATAAGCTGCAAGAACCCGGGCATCGGTATTGCCGGGGCCCGGCCCTGCGGCCAAGGTTTCAGGAATATGCAGCTGTGGCGGAATGCTGGTAGTGGTCACGGACGATCCTCCCTCGGATGGTTGATGCACCAAATGCTGCTTTGACTTTTGGAACAACCTTCCTTACTGCTGCTTTTGGAAGTCCTTATGGGTGGTAAATAAACTACCCAAATTGGTAAGTATGCAGGTGTATACAGTTCGTGACCTATTCAAATGGGTAGGTTTTTGAAGCAGCCAAGCAAAATCCAAGGCGAGAGATGATGGAAAACAAGCTGCAACAGATCGATCTTGCCCTGGCCGAGGGCAACCCTTTGGTGCTGTCGGCCCTGTCCGAAGTCTTTGAGAAAGATCGAAGATTTTCGCTCGTCTCGACCTCCTCCACCGCCGAAGGCTTTCTTGGTGCGGTCATGCGGGTGCCGGTGACGGTCGGGGTGATTGACTGGCACATCCCGCAGCTGGGCGGTCAGAAGCTGACCGAGGTGCTGCGCGACCAAGAAGGCGCGCCGCGGCTGGTGATCTATGCCGAAGACCCAAGTGGAACCGAATCGCTCAAGGCTTTGGCGGCGGGTGCTGCGGGATTCGTGGACCGCAAATCACCGGTGGAGCGGCTTTTGGAAACCTGCATTGACGTGGCCGCCGGGAAAATGGTGTTCCCCTTCATCGATGTGCGCGGGCTGCAAGCGGACCCGATCCATCAGTTGACGCGCCGCGAAAAGGCGCTGCTCGAGTCGCTTGCAAACGGTCTGGCCAACAAGGATCTGGCCCGTGAATTCGACATTTCGACCAACACGGTGAAGTACCACCTGACAAACCTTTTCGAGAAACTTGGCGTCAGCAGCCGCACGCAAGCGGTTGCTTATTACTTCAAGTCGCGCTAGGCAGATTGCATGCGAATGTATGCTTTCAGGAATTTATTTTTCTTGACAGTATAGGTTTTTGCGCCGCTTTCTGACCGCGAATCCGGCAACAGAAAAGGCCAACGCATGAGCTTTCACGTCATCACCCAAGCCCCGGCACGGCTGAACCGCAGCGAACTCGCCGTCCCCGGCAGCGCTCCGCAAATGTTTGAAAAGGCAGCACAATCTGATGCCGATGTGATCTTTCTTGATCTGGAAGATGCGGTTGCACCCGATGACAAAGCACAGGCGCGCAAGAACATCATCAAGGCCCTGAACGAGATGGATTGGGGCAAGAAAACCATGTCGGTCCGAATCAACGGGCTCGACACCCACTATATGTACCGCGACGTGGTTGATGTGGTTGAACAGGCTGGTGAGCGTCTGGATCTGATCATGGTGCCGAAAGTTGGTACCGCGGCTGACGTTTATGCCGTCGACATGATGGTGACCCAGATCGAGGACGCCAAGGGCTACAAAAAGCGCATCGGGTTTGAGCATATCATCGAGACCGCGCTCGGCATGCAGAACGTCTCGGAAATCGCCGCTGCGTCGAAGCGCAATGAGTCGCTGCATTTCGGCGTGGCCGACTATGCTGCCTCGACCCGCGCGCGCACCACGATCATCGGCGGTGTGAACCCGGATTATTCGGTGCTGACTGACAAGCTGGATGACGGTAGCCGTCAAGTGCATTGGGGCGACATGTGGCATTACGCGCTGGCGCGCATGGTGGTTGCTGCCCGCGCCAATGGCCTGCGCCCGGTGGATGGCCCGTTTGGCGATTTTTCCGATCCGGACGGTTATCGCGCAGCAGCAAAGCGTGCGGCAGTTCTGGGATGTGAGGGCAAATGGGCCATTCATCCCAGCCAGATCGCGCTGGCCAACGAGGTGATGAGCCCGTCCGAGGCCGAAGTGACCCGCGCGCAGCGTATTCTTGCCGCGATGGAACAGGCCGCGGCCGAGGGCAAAGGCGCGGTGTCGCTGGACGGTCGTCTGATCGACTATGCGTCTATCCGTCAGGCCGAAGTTCTTGTCCAAAAAGCCCGCCAAATCTCGGCGGCGTAAGGCATGACAAGCCTGCGCGATCGGGCAATATCGCTGTTTCAGACCGCCTGCGAGGCGGCCGATCCCGGCATTGCCCTGTCGCGCGCGCTTGCTGCCGCGCCTTTGCCCGTCCCTGACCGGGGCGGGACACTGCGCATTGTCGCAATTGGCAAAGCGGCGGTGCCGATGGCCGAAAGCCTGATCGCGCATGTCGCGGACCAAAGTTTTGTGGCTTTGGTGGTGACGAATTATGAAAACGCCCGGCCCGTTGCGGGGGCGGTTGTGATGGCCTCTGGCCACCCGGTGCCTGATGAGAATGGGGCCAAAGCCGCAGTGGCGGTCGAAGCCATGTTGCGCGATGCCCGGCCAGAGGATCGGGTGATCGCGCTGATATCGGGCGGTGGATCGGCGCTGTTGCCGGCGCCGGTTGAGGGGGTTTCTTTGGCCGACAAGGCTGAGACCAGCCGCCTTTTGCTGGGCGCGGGTGTTGATATTTCCCAACTCAATCTGGTGCGGCAGGCCCTGTCGCGGTTGAAGGGAGGCGGGCTTTTGCGCGCCGCGAATGCTGCGCCAGTAACGGGCTATATCCTGTCGGATGTGATCGGCGATGATCTGCGCGTCATCGCCTCGGGCCTGACGGTGGCCCCCGTGGGAAGCCGTGCCGATGCCCGTGCGCTTTTGCATGCCCAAGGCCTTTGGTTGCAGTTGCCTGCAGCGGTGCGCGCAGCGTTGGACCGTGACACACCCGCCGCCCCCGTGCCGGTGGCATTGAACGTTCTGATCGGGTCCAACCGCAAAAGCCTTGAGGCGATGCAGGCTGCCGCATGTGACGGGTCGGCCATCATATCAGATCGGTTGATCGGCGACGTTTCGGACGCGGCCGCGCAGATCATTTTGGCCGCACAAAACCCCGGCCCATATCGCTGCCTTGTGTTTGGCGGGGAAACCACCGTCAAACTGTCGGGCAATGGGCTGGGCGGTCGCAACCAGGAACTGGCGCTGCGTGTCGCCATGGCGATGCCGGATATTGGGCGCGATTGGGCGTTCTTGTCCGGCGGCACCGATGGCCGCGACGGGCCGACCGATGCCGCCGGCGGCGTGGTGGATGCCAGAACCGTGGCGCGGATCGTGGCGGCGGGTGGCAACCCGGCTGCGCTTTTGGCCAATAATGACAGTCACCGCGCCTTGTCTTTGGCGGGGGATCTTCTGGTCAGCGGCGCCACGGGCACCAATGTGGCCGATGTGCAGGTGCTGCTTTTGGGGCCAAGCCACTGATCCAAACGACAGTGCGTGACGCCGTGCCATCGCCGGGACCGATTGATTTGCTGCAAGTTTGGCTATTCATCCCCCGTGGGGCAACTGACCCACGGGCAACCCGTTTGCACTGGCCGCCACCCCAAGCGACAGGCTTTACCCGTTTTCTCCACAGGGCAATGGGCGTGCAAAAGCAGATGTCAGGCAGGCGCCAATAGGAATAGACCATTTAGTCGCAATACCTTGCGATGCCGCAATGAGCTACGCGCCGATCCTGGGACGGTTTCCGGTGCAAGTTCAGCTGCTCTTTGCTCCTGTTGATCGGGTTGGGGTATTTCGTTGATGTGCCGCTAGAACACGGCTGACGGGGTTCCGCCACGCGATGAAGGTGGGCGGCGATGGTTGTCGAAGGCCATCCGCTGCCCGATGCCCGCTTTGGTCTGTGATCCAGTCTGCCATCCATGCAGATAAACGCATTCACACTCAGGGACCGCCAAAGGCGCTTGATGAAGATGCTGTCGATGCAGCGGGTTTTTCCGTCTATCGAGATGCGTGTGCCCGCCCTTTTCAGCCAGTCGATGCCAACAAAGGACGTTAACTGCGACCCCTGATCTGGGTTCATGATGCCCGTCGCGTCAAACCGATGGATCGCCTCGTTCAGGGCCTTGACGCAGACGTCGGGCTTGGGTGTTGCAGATGCGCCAGGCCAGAACCTTGCGGGAATGCCAGTTCATAATCGCCGCCAAATCGCGCCCTTCAGCAGCGATTTCTTCCGCTGATAGATTATCGTCGATTCGCGGTTTTTGCGACGCAAACATCTGGCGGTAACAGGTGAACGCCATAGGCGGTGGCCAACTCCGAAACCGTCCGCTCACCTTTCAAGGTCTTCAGCACAACACGCCCCTTGAATGCCGCGTCGTGGTTTCAGCGTTTCGACATGTCTGTTCTCAATTTTGTTGAAGACCAGCAGACATCAAATCGTGATTGCCGTCAGTGTCCGAATTTCGGGGGTAGCTCAGCCCACCCCTCGGGCGCGTTTGTTCAAGCGGGCCTTGTGAAGGCAGACACGTTCAATAGCAATATTGTCGGTTTGTCGGTGGGCTATAAGTTCTGAACTGTCTCTGCCATCGAGCAGCTTGGTAATATTCTGAACAGAGTTTTGCTGAGGCCTGCCACGCGCGACCTTGAGGTGTTTTGTTCACCTGTCTTTCATAAGAAAAGATCGGCCGATCGTTGCGTGCGTATCACATGGGCCGTCGCCGCGCGGGTCAGAGGTGGTGGCATTTTCGTGGAATGCAACGGGGCAGCGTCGACCAAGAACTCTGCCCCGTGGCCGCAGGTCTATTTGCTGGGCGGCTTCTTTGCAGATGTGTCATTGCCGCGCAGTTCGGGTCCGCCCCAACGTGGGATCGTTGCCTTGTTTTCCAGACGCCGTCCGGGAAGCCGTCTTTCGCCGGCGGTGTCGGACGCGTCATTGCCAAGGCCAAGACCGGTGCCCGCCTGGGTATCGCCCGAGGATCCCCCCAGATCAAAGCCGGGGCGATCAACTTTCTTGCCACGCGATTCGGCCGTGCGAGAGGTGTCTTGGGCGCCTTCGCGCAATGCGGCGACTGGTTTATCAAGTCTTTTCACGGCTTCGCTCCTTTGATGGGTCAATTGGCATTGATGTTCGACCTGACCAGATCGCCCCGTGATCGACTGAACCTGGTGCAAGATGTCCCTGCTCATGGCCTGCGAACCGAATTCCCCCCCGCCACGATCTTGCGAATAAGGGCCGCAGCACCGCGGTGCTGATCGCTTTCACCATCCAGACCTATCGCGTTTTCATGCGTGGCGGCAGCGTCGGTCAGAACCCCCATGATTTCGTTTTCTGGCAGGATATTCGCGTCATTCAGCGCAAGAAGCAGGGCCTCGCAGATTGAAAGAGCTGCCATGCCAGCAAGCGATTGATCGTCCTTCATTGGGCTTTAACCTTTCCACCACTTGATGACGCTGTGGGTGCGCCGAGCTTATGTGGAGAAGTCTTTCAAAAACTCTGCTATGCTGGACTGATAGATATCAGTCATCGACACAATTTCTTTCGATAGATCTTTTCCCTGTGTTCAAGAGTTGAAAAAATGGAAAATAACCCTCTGATCCATAAGCTTGGGGCTTTTGTCGCCCTGAAGGATGCGGAACTTTCGGTGCTGGCATCCTTGCACAAACGACGGCGAACATTCGTGGCAGGGCGCGATCTTGTACATCAGGGACAGTCGGATCAGGCTGCTTATATTCTGGCCTCTGGTTGGGCCTGTTCTTACAAGATCCTTGAAGACGGGCAGAGGCAGATCGTGGATTTTCAGATCCCCGGTGATTTTCTGGGGCTGCGCAGTATTCTGCTGCATATGTCGGACCACAGCGTCGAGCCGGTGACCGATATCGAGGTTACCGAAATCCATGCCGCTGATCTGTTGGACGCCTTTGCGCGGACACCGCGGCTGGCAACGGCTGTGCTGTGGGCCGCGTCGCGTGATGAGGCGATGGTGGTGGAACATCTGGTGGATATCGGGCGCCGCGATGCGGCCCAGCGCATGGCCCATTTCCTGCTGGAGCTGGGTGCCCGGCTTACGCTGGTCAAGCTGGGAAGCAAGCAGGGGTATGCCTGTCCGCTGACGCAATATCTTCTGGCTGACGCGCTGGGGCTAAGTGCGGTTCATGTCAACCGGGTCTTGCGGCAGTTGCGCGAAGCCGGAATGGTCACCTTTCGCGATGGTTTCGTCATGTATGAAGACTATGACAAGATGGCCAAGTTCGCCCAGTTCGACCCATCCTATATGGACCATCAAGGGCCGCTGTTGAAATAGTGCGGCTGCGCGCCAGAAACGTGCGGTCAGATCCGGCCAAGAAGGATCAAGATCACGACAATGATGAGGATCGTGCCCAGCGCGCCAACGCCGGCATGACCAAAGCCATAGCCGTAGCCGCCAAAGCGCCCGCTGAACCCGCCCAGAAGGAAGATGATAAGGACGATAACGAGGATCGTGCCAAGTGACATGGTGCTGTCTCCTGTTGGGGTCCTTGGCGGCAAAATCGGGCAAGGACCGCGGTCGGACTGGAACTGAGGTGGCGCAAGCCGCGCCGCGCGGGACGCACAGGGCGCATTATATTGGCCTGCGTTTTTCGTGGGCCTGCCCGGCAGTAAACCGGGCAGTCCCGTCATCATGTTACGCCAGCGCGTGGGTCGCGGCGTCCAAGGCCTTGATCGTGTCGGCATCGTTCTTGGCCGTATGGGCCTTCTCGGCGGCCTGATAGTGCTTCAGTGCCGCTTCCTTCTTCGGGCCAGAAGGCGCCTTATCCCACGCGGCCTTCACGGTTTTCATCTGGTCGGCAGCGTTGGTCGATTTGTTGATTTCTGGTGTCATTGGAGTGTCCTTTCATGGACGGTCCGCAAACGAGAAACACGCGGGGCAGGGGGACAACTCGCCCCACGTGTTTCTGGCTCACTCGGACTGGTACACGTTCGCCTAAATGCGGCGAACTTTCAGACTATGGCACCCCCATCATCGAGCCAGACTGATACAGATTGGTCCGCCCCGGTGAATCCGAAAGTTTTTGGCGGATGGTTCTTGCGCGGGCGGCTTGTCGCGGCCTCGGGCAAGATGCGGGTTCCGGCCCGGCCCTCAAGGATCGCGCGGGCGTCGGTCAAACGGCCGATGCCGGCAAGCTTTCCGCTGGTCTTGACGAAAGTGATCGCAGCGCCAACCTTGGGGGCCATGGACCCTGCGGCCAGATCCAGATCATCAAAGGTCTTGGGGGTTGCGGCCGTGATGGCAATTTGATCCTCATGACCGAAATGGCGAAAGACCGAGGACACGTCGGTCAAAAGCAAGAGCGCATCCGCCTGAAGGCCAAGCGCCAAAAGGGCGGCGGTGCGATCCTTGTCGATCACCGCTTCGACACCTGTCATCTTGCCCGCGGCGTTGCGCATGACGGGAATGCCGCCCCCGCCCGCGCAGATCACCGTGTGGCCCGCCTGCAAAAGCACCTTGATCGCGTCCAGCCCGATGATCCGCAGCGGCCGCGGCGATGGCACCACCCGACGGCTGCCGCCGGATGCCTCGGTGCCCATTGTCCAGCCATGATCGCGCACCGCCAGCGTGGCCTCGGCCGAGGTATAGACCGGCCCGATGGGCTTTGTCGGGTTTTCAAAGGCCGGATCCTTTGGGTCCACCTCCACCCGGCTCAGCAAGGTGGCGCAATGCGCGCCTTCGGGCAGGGCGTTCATCAGCTCTTGTTCGATCAGATAGCCGATCATGCCTTCGGTTTCTGCGCCCAACACATCCAGCGGCCATGGCGCATCGGGGTCATAGGCAGCCCCTTGCAACGCCAAAAGACCAACCTGCGGGCCGTTGCCATGGGCCACGACGATCTGGTGATCGCGCGCCAGATCGGCCAGCGCGACGGCTGCAATGCGCACATTCGTGTGCTGCGCCTGCGCTGTCATCGGCTCTCCACGCTGCAACAGCGCGTTCCCGCCCAAGGCAACCACAATACGCATCTCAAGGCCCCATCGTGGCAACAAGAACCGCCTTGATCGTGTGCATCCGGTTCTCGGCCTGTTCGAAGACAATCGAGGCGGGGCTTTCGAAAACCTCATCGGTTACTTCCATGCAATCAATGCCGAATTTCTGAAACGTTTCCTCGCCGACCTGTGTGTCGCGGTTGTGAAAGGCGGGCAGGCAATGCAGGAACTTGGCACGTGGGTTTCCCGTCATCCCCATCACCTTGGCGGTCACCTGATAGGGCGACAGAAGCGCAATACGCTCTTCCCAGACCGCGTCAGCTTCGCCCATCGACACCCAGACATCGGTATAGACAAAGTCGGCCCCTTCCAGCGCTTCGGCGTGCTTTTCGGTCAGGGTGATGCGCGCGCCCGATGTTTCGGCGATTGCGCGGCAGCGGGTGACCGTCGCCTCATCCGGCCAGCATTGGTGCGGCCCGCAAAGGCGTATATCCATGCCCATCAACGCCGCCCCCACCATCAGCGATGTTGCCGTGTTATTGCCGACATCGCCCATGAAACAAACGGCAATCTCTGACAGGGCTTTTTGGGAAGATTCCCGCATCGTCATCAGATCGGCCAAGATCTGCGTGGGGTGGAAAGCATCGGTCAACCCATTGAACACCGGCACGCCGGAAAACTTTGCCAGCACCTCGGCATCCTCTTGGCCATAGCCGCGATATTCGATCCCGTCAAAAAAACGCCCCAAAACTCGGGCAGTGTCCTTGATGGATTCCTTATGGCCGATATGGCTGCCCGAGGGTCCAAGATAGGTTACATGCGCGCCTTGGTCATGGGCCGCTACTTCGAAGCCGCTGCGCGTGCGCGTGCTGTCTTTTTCGAAGATCAGCGCAATGTTCTTGCCATCAAGCTGAGCTATCTCATAACCGCCCTTCTTGGCCATTTTCAGGCTGATGGCCAATTGCAAAAACTGCCAGATTTCGTCTGCTGAAAAGTCGAAAAGCTTCAAGAAAGAGCGGCCGCGAAGGTTCTGAGGCATAGGGTATTCCTTAAATTGGATCGCGGATCAGCGGGCAGGTCATGCAATGCGACCCGCCCCGCCCACGACCAAGTTCCGATCCCGGGATGGTGATGACTTCGACGCCAGCCTTGCGCAAAAGGGTGTTGGAAAAGACGTTGCGTTCGTATCCGACGACGACGCCCGGCTCGAGGCACAGCAGGTTGTTGGCGTCATCCCATTGTTCGCGTGCGGCCTCATAGGCATCGCCCCCCGTTGGCACGGTGCGCAGTTTCTTCAGGCCAAGCGCCTCTGTGACCACCTCAAGAAATGGTTTGGTTTCGGCTTCTGTTACAATGTCCATCCCCTGGCCGGGGCGCAGGCTGTAGCAGCGGATGGCATCGGTCACTTCGGCAAAGACGGTGACCAGATCGCGGTCGCAAAAGGTGAAGACCGTGTCCAGATGCATCGACCCGCGGGCGCGGGGAAACTGACAGGCGATGACCCGGGTCGCGCCACCCCCGGCGAACAGGCCGCGGGCGATCTGGCCCACGGCTTGCGCTGTGGTGCGCTCTCCCATGCCGATCAGCACCGTGCCGTTTCCGATGGGCATGACATCGCCGCCCTCCACCGTTGCTGGGCCATGATCTTGCATCGTACCGCCCCACCAGATGGGAAAGCCTGCATCCTTGAAATCGGGATGAAAGCGATAGATCGCGGCAAGGTTCAGCGTTTCCAGCCGCCGGGCCGGCCAATGCATCGGGTTCAGCGTGACGCCGCCGTAAATCCAGCAGGTCGTGTCGCGGGTGAAGATATGGTTGGGCAGGGGCGGCAGGATGAAATCGGCAGGTTCCAGCATTGGGGCCAGCACGCCTTTTGGCGCGATGGGCAGTTCGGCCCGGCTCATCCCGCCGATCAGGATGGTTGACAACAGATCGGCGTCGACCTCCATCAGGTGGGCCATAAGATCAACGGCCAGACCGACCCCCACGGTATCATCGCGGATCCGTGCCTCCAGCAGCCATCTGCGGGCGTTTCTGTCTTTCAGCGTTTCGGTCAGCAGTTGCCGCAGGAACACCACCTCGATGCCGCGGTTCCGCATCGCATCGACAAAGGTCATATGCTCGATCCGCGCTTGTTTGACCCAGATCACATCATCAAACAGCAGCTCGGCGCAATTCGCGGGCGTCAGCCGCGCCATGGCCGCACCGGGTTTGTGAACCATCACCCGGCGCAGCTTGCCCGCTTCGGAATGCACGCCATAGACTGGGGAAATCTCGGTGGTCATGTCGGGGTTCCCTGCAACAAAACGCCAAGGCTCAAAGCCGCCATGATGATGATCGTCAGGCCCAGCAACACAGGCCAGACAAAGCGCAGCCAGCGTTCATAAGGCACCCGCGCAATGGCAAGGCCACCCATGACCACGGCAGAGGTTGGGGTCACAAGGTTGACAACCCCTTCAGCCGACTGGAACGCCGTCACCACCAGACTGCGCGCCACCCCGGCAAAATCGCCCACCGGTGCAAGGATCGGCATCGACAAGACCGCCAACCCCGAGGTCGAGGGCACGAAGAACGACAGCACCACCTCGATCCAATACATCACGTTGATGAAGACAACCCGGTTCAAACCCGCGACGGTGCCTTCGGCCCAATGCAGGATCGTGTCGGTCATATGGCCTGCGTCCATCACCACGACGATGCCGCGCGCAAGCCCGATGATAAGCGCCACCCCCAGAAGATCGCGCGCGCCGCCGACGAAAGCGTCGATCAGGCCTTTTTCTCCCAAACGTCCGATCAGACCGATGGCAATGCCTGCGAAAAGAAACAGACCGCTCATTTCAGCCATCCACCAGCCGCCAAGTGAGACGCCCCAGATCATCACCGCAAAGGTCGCGCCAAAAAGCAAAAGCACGATCTTGTGCAAACCGGTAAAGGTGGTGGCAGCCGCTTCGTCGGCGCTGCGAAAATGCGCCTCGTTCTTGGCCTTGAGATCAAAGATCAAAGACCGCGACGGATCGGCCTTCACCCGCTCGGCATAGCGCATGACATAGGCCACCGTTGCCGTGAAGGTCACCGCCAGAATGGCCAACCGCAGGATTAACCCATCGGTAAAGGGCACCCCCGCCGCATCCGACGCGATCACGGTCGAAAACGCGTTGACGGTTGAACCAAGCACGCCGATCCCGGCCCCCAGCAAGACCACCGCCACCGCAGTCAGCGCATCATAGCCCGCGCTTATCATCACGGGCGTCAAAAGAACGTAAAAGGCCAGCGTCTCTTCGGCCATGCCCTCGGTCGTGCCGCCCAGGGCAAAAAGCCCCATCAGGATTGGGATCATCCATTTTTCCCGCCCCTTCAGCCGCGTCATCGCGCGCTTTATGCCCGCGTCAATCGCCCCGGTTGCCGTAACCACACCGATGAAACCGCCAATCATCAGGACAAACAGCGCAACGTCTATGGCATTGGCGGTATAGCTGCTGGGGTCGTAAAACCCGGCAATCGGGGCCAGGATAACGTCGAAGACACCTTGGGGATTAGCCTCGGTCGGCGCATAGCTACCTGCAACCGGAAGGTCACGGCCAATCGCTTCGGACGCCACGCGTTGATATTGCCCGGCGGGGATGACCCAGGTCAGGCCGGCGATGATGATGATCAGCGCAAAAAGAATGCTGTAGGCCGAAGGAAACCAGAAACGGGCGCTTTCTTCAGGGGGTGTCGCTGCGGGTTTTGCCATGGTTTATCCTTTGCCAGCACGCGCCGCGCCGGGAGGGGCGGCGAATGCAACAAGGCTAAATCATCGTGGCACCGCGGGTATTAACCGAGGTTAGCGCAGGGTCAGACTTGGCAAAATCTTCCATGACGGGGCTGTGTTAAGGGCTTTGTCCCGCAGATTGGGGGGGGCCTTAATATGCATCAGCATCGTGGCGCTCCGCGGCGTTTAACATCGCAGGCAGGCAAGGCCCGCCCGCATTGCCGCCACAAGGACGCATATCCCGATGACTGCCACCAAAGCCCCGCACCACAAGACCACCGTCATCAATATTTCAGAGGCGGTCGGCATCTTTCAGCGCTTCGAAGACCTGCAAAAGGCCTTTTACGATCTGCGCATGGTTGGGTTCAGCCGCCATGACATCAGCCTTCTTGGCAACCAAAACGTGTTGGACGAAAAACTTGGTGCGGCCTTTTGGCGCTCGGCCGATCTGGCCGATAACCCCGATGCCCCGCGTGCTGCCTTCGTGTCCGAAGAAGCGATTGGTGAATTGCAGGGCGGGATTGCGGGCGGGTTTCTGTTTCTGGGGTCCTCTATCGCAATGGCCGCCATGCTGACGGCCTCAAGCGTGCTTGCCGCGTCAATCGCCGCCGTTGCAATCGGTGGAGCGCCGGCCTTGGCCATCGGCGCCTTGCTGGCGCACCGCGTCGGCAAGCACCACCGCGACTATTATACCCAGCAGATAGAGCATGGTGGAATTCTGCTGTGGGTTCGCGCGCAGGACAGCGAACGCCAAGACCTTGCCGTGAAAATCATGAAGGGCCATTCGGGGCAGGATGTTCACGTCCACCCCTGGAGCGATTGACCGCTTTCAGCGCGCCGCGTACGGGGGCAGGGCAGATTTTGCCCCCCTGCGGCGATTGGGCTTAATCTTCGTCTGCAGTTGCCTGCACGGGTGTTTGCTGATGCGAAAGGCGTAGCCATTTGCCATCGTCGTTCAGATAGCTCGAGGTGCAAAGGGCCTCATAAATCGGCTCGCCGTCGCGTTCGGCTGAAACCCGATAGGCCAGCACGGCAATGTCATCTCGGCGCGACAGATAGCGCTGTGACATCAAGACCGACCGCCAGCGCTGTGCGATTTCCTTTTCGCGCCAGACCGCATCACCTTGCAGAATGCCAGTCGGAAAGGGAAAGACAAAAACCGCGTCCTTTGCGGTTGCATTGCGGGCACTGTCGGCCCCTTTTGTCCAAAAGCGTTCTTCCAGATCCCAAAGGGTGTCATCCGCTGTCATTCAAGGCTCCTTTCTTGGCAAGATATTCGAAAATAATGATCCTACGACATGGCATCTCACTGGCCTTGTGCCAACACGGCGATCCAGCCAACCAAAACGGCCGCAGCGATGATCCAGTAAAGGGGCGAGCCCCGAGGCGGGAAGGCAATGCCGATTTCCGGCCCATCGCCGGGGCTTTTTGCAGATGTGGTCTGCCGTGGCAGAAAGGTCAAAAGCTTTGCCACGATCCTTCCGCGATCGGCCACAAGGATTTGCACATCGCTGAAACGGCCAAGCAGTGCGTCCAGCCTTTGTCGGGCCGCCCCTTCGGGCAATTTCGCCAGATCCGAGGCTTCGCCCCAAGGATCAACGCCAAGCCGGGCCAGCATGGACAGAACAGTAACGCTGGTCCCGCGCTGGTCTTCGCCCACGGGGGAGAAAAGAAACCGTTCGTATTGCGGGTCTTGTGCAAGCTGTGTCGGGGCATATGCCATTGCGGAAACCTTTCGGGCGCTGGCCGTTTCGGCCCAAAACGGCCGATGTCTTTGTGTATGAGGGCCGAGGCTGACGGGGCCACGGTTTGCAGGGACAAGGTTGACAGGGCCAGGGTTTACGGGGCCACGGTTTACAGGGCCGAAGCGGATGGAAAATGGCCTATCGGTGACGCCAAGTATGGCCGCAATCGCGCCGCCTTGCGTTGACGCAGATCAGTTGCCGCCAGCGAAAGCTTTGGCACCGTTGTCATGTTGCGGGATCAGCGCCCATGGCGTGCGGTGGTGACGCCGGTCCCCAATTCGATGATCTCGGCGGTGATCGCCTCTTGCCGCACCCGGCGCAGGGTTGCTTCGAACTGGCGCAGTTCCCGGGTGATCTGGCTGCTTGCGGCCGACATTGCTTCCATCCGCGCCTCGTTTTCTGCGCCATAGGCATGAAGCGCGGCCTTGCAGATCATGGCATGCAGATAATCGCCGGTCAGGCTGGTTATCAGGGTGGGGGTGGGCAGCTGCGTCATCGGGCGGGTGGCAAGGGGCGGCGGCAAATCTGACAGGTCGATCGGCAAAAGCACCTGCCGGACCGCTTGAAATTGGCCCGACACCCAGCCGGCATGAACCACATCCATGCGGGTAAATCGCCCCGCGTCCAAAGCGCGGTAGATCGCCTTGACGACCCCGTCGGCCATTTTGGGAATGCCGGGGGTATGTGCGGCCATAGCCACGGACCAGACCGGGTTCAGCCCCCGCGCCATGGCGATGGACAGGCCGCGCGTGCCGATCAGAAAAAGGCTGGCTGTCGACAGGTCCGCTTCGATGCTGTCCAGAACCCTTTCGCTGAACGCCCCCACAAACCCCTGTTCCGCGCCGAATACCAAAAGGCCGCGGTCGCCTTCGGTCGGGGCTGCGGGGGGCCCGGCGCTTGGGGCGGCAGGCGCAGGACCAATCGCATTGGCAATCGCCTGAGCAATCGTTGCGGCATATCTGTCGACCGCCTCGATCTGGGTGCGGGCGGTTCTGGCCCGGGCGGCCGCGATGCCCTTCATTGCATTCACCACCGCCCCCAGCTGGCGAATGCCATCGATCCGGGCGCTGACATCGGCAAGCCGGTCGGTCATGGTGCGGGGTCCGCATCACCGAGCGACGCGGCAAGGCGTGCAATTGCCGCCTTGAAGGCGGCCCGCGCCGTGTCGCTGAGGGCTCCGGTTTTGGCCAAGCTGTCCAAGGCATCGGCGGCGTCGCGGTCAAGGGCTGCGGGCAACGCGGCACGAAAGCGGGTCACAATCTCAAGCGGCAATGCATCCAGCGCTCCCGATTGAACCGCCAGCATCAGGGCCACCTCATCGCCAAGGCGCAGCGGCGCATTTTGGGGCTGGCGCA
>JAIOXV010000014.1 GCA_021741465.1 Paracoccaceae bacterium | reverse complement strand
AGGCAGGGCGCGACACAAGGGCGGGTCACGAATCGGGGTTCGTGGGCTGTCATGCGCGGCTTGCACCTTATGTGGTCGTGATGGCCTGCTGTGCAACTTGAACGGGAAGCGCGCAATAAATTGGGGCCGCGCCCCAGCTGCGCCACCATCCCTTGCGGTGTGGCGGGCTTGCCCGGCGCAAGGCGGGATATGCTTGGAATCTCTTGGCCTTGTGGGGCGAATCTGCGTAATATCGCGCCCAAAGCCTGATAAGACTGCCTGCGTTTCGACACCACCGGTGCACCGGTTTGTCGGGCGGGCGAAAGGGAGCTGACCATGCCGCGCTATGAATTCAAAGTCATCCCTGCGCCGCGCCGCGGTGAAAAAGCCCGGGGCCTCAAAACCATCGAAGAGCGGTTCGCCAATGCTCTGACCGGGCTGATGAATGAGATGGGCGCCGAGGGCTGGGATTACCTGCGTGCCGATACGCTGCCGGTTGACGAACGCTCGGGCCTGACAGGCACCAAGACAAGTTTTCAGAACATGCTGGTTTTCCGCCCTATTCTGGAAGAGGACGTGGCCATGCCTGTCAGTGCAGGCTCTGCCGATCAGCCGGTGTTCGTGGCGACCCGTCGGGTTGGCCCGGCCGAGACCGAGGTTGCGAATGCAGCCCCCCCGGTCGGCCCGGCCTCGCAAGGGGTGGCGGCCGAATAGGCCTTCAGCCGCCTGTGGCCTGCAACGCCGCGCTTGCGGCCGCCAACGCCTGCGGCAGCCTTTCGGCAAAGACATCCAATGCCGCATCATCCCCGACGCTGACACGCAAACAGCGGTCCAGCGGGGCAACCCCCGGCATCCGCACGAAAACCCCGCGGTCAGTCAGCGCGCGCAAGGTGGCGCGGGCGAAATCGCCGTCGCGGCCCAGATCCATCGTGACGAAATTGGTCGCCGAAGGCAGCGCAACCGCGCCATTGGCCTGCGCGATTTCGGCCAGCCGGTCGCGCCCCTTGGCCACACGGGCCTGCACCTGGCCCAGCCACTCTTGATCTGCCAACGCGGCCAAGGCCCCGGCCTGTGCGATGCGGCCCACGCCGAAATGATTGCGCAGCTTATCAAAGGCCTGGGCAAGCTCTGGCGCGGCAATGCCGTAGCCCACGCGCAGGCCCGCCATGCCGTACCCTTTGGAAAAGGTGCGAAACCGTATGACGCGCGGATCATCGGGCGCGATCACGGGGGCCGTGCCTTTCGGGGCGAGGTCGATATAAGCCTCGTCCAGAATCATCAAGGTGCCTTCGGGCAGGGCGTCGCGCATGGCAAGAATGGTTTCGGCCGGGTGATGGCTGCCCATCGGGTTGTCGGGGTTCGAAATATACAGCAGTTTCGGCCGGTGCTGGTGGGCGGCGGCAATCAGGGCTTGGGGGTCTTCGTGGTCGCCCAGATAGGGCAGACGGTGCAGCACGCCGCCAAAGCCCGTGACGTGAAAGTTGAAGGTCGGATAGGCGCCAAGGCTGGTCACCACGCTGTCACCAGGGCCGATCAGCAGCCGGACAAGATAACCCAAAAGGCCATCAATCCCTTCTCCCACAACGATATTTTCCGGCCGACAGCCGTGATGCGCGGCAAGGGCCGCTTTCAGCGCCTGCAGTTCAGGATCCCCATACATCCAGACATCGGCCGCCGCCGCCGCCATGGCGGCAATGGCGCGGGGCGAGGGCCCGAAAAGCGATTCATTGGCCCCTAGCCGGGCTTCAAACGGCCGTCCAATGGCGCGTTCCTGGGTTTCGGGCCCCACGAAGGGCACGGTGGAGGGCAAAGATGCGGCAAGCGGGGTAAGGATGGGCGCTTTCATGGGGGGAAGGGAAGCGCAAATTCCCCCTGACGGCAAGGGGGATCGCGCGCAAGATCAGGGCAAACGGCTGCGGAGGGTTTCATGGCCAAGGGTTTGACACGGCGCGGATTTATCGCATCGGTGGCCGCGGCAGGTGCTGCGCGCTTTGTGCCGATGGTGGTCACAAAGTTGGGTGGGCGGCGGATTTTGGAACTGGTGGTCGACAAGGCCACCGGAACCTTGCGCGCGGTTGAACGCTTGGTCGATTAGGCGCACGGCCAAATCTGCGATCTGGCCGCAGGGGGATGCTTGTGCGCCGGGAAAACCGTCAGCCTTTCATGAAGGCGCGCCGGGCCTCTTCGGCCATGGCCTGACGCATTTCCAGCCGGGCCAATTCGGCCAGTGCCGCCTTGCGCGCGGTTTCATCGGTCAGGCTGGCCAGAGTGTCGCGCAGCGCTTGTGCCTGTTTTTTCAGAACAATCTCTTCGGGCAGAACGCCTGCTTCGGCCATGATGCGAAAGCCGATGGCGTCTCCTGGGGTGATGAACGCATCAGAGGTGCGGTCGGGAAGTGGCTTGCCTTCACCGCTGAGGCCCTGAAGCGCGCCCTTCAGACGGGCGGCTTGCATGCGCCGTTCGGCAAGACGGTTCAGCCAAGACATTGGGGCCTCCTTCAGTGCAGTTTGCGCCTTTGGCGGGCCAAAGGAAAGGGGGGCATCTGCCCCCCTTTGTCGCGCGGCGGAATGCTGCGCCAATCGGCTTTGCCCCACCCCCGGCTTAGCCGATTTCGGCCAAGCGCTTCACGGCGGCCGTAATTTTGGCGGCCTCGTCTTCGCGGGCCTCAAGGTTGGCGCGCGCTTCCACGATTACATCTTCGGGCGCGGATTTGACGAAATTCGGGTTATCGAGCCGGCCCTTCAGCCCACCGATTTCCTTCATCAGCTTCTCCAACGCCTTGGTCAGGCGGGCTTTTTCTTCGGCAATGTCGATGAGCCCGGCCAGCGGAATGGCGAAGGCGGCACCATCGACAGCAATGGCGATGCTGCCCTTCGGGGCGGCGGCTTCGCTGAACCCATCGATCCGGGCCATGCGCCGGATCAGGGCTTCGTTCCGTTCCCAGGCGGCGCGGGCGGCGGGGGAAAGCTCGGTCGCCACCAGATCGCATTTCAGGCCGACGGGAACATGGACCTGCGCCCGGGCTGACCGGATTTCGTCGATCAGGGCGGTGACAAAGCCCATTTCAGCCCCAGCTTCGGCGTCAGAAAGGTCGGGCAGTTGCGGCCAATCGGTGACGACGAGCAGGTTTTCCCGCGCGCCGGTGGTGGCCCACAGCTCTTCGGTGATGAAGGGCATGAACGGGTGCAGCAAGATCATTGACTGGTCCAACACCCAAGCCATGGTCTGGCGGGTTTCGTCGGCATGTTCGCCATCAAACAGCGGCTTGGCGAATTCGACATACCAATCGCAAACGCGGCCCCAGACGAATTTGTACAGCGCGTCGGCTGCTTGATCGAAGCGGAAGTCATCAAGGGCCGCGTTCACCTCGCCCAAGGCCTTGGCGGTTTCCGCGATGATCCATTTGTTGGCGGTGGCTTGCGGCTTTGGCGGCGCGCTTTGGGTGGCGTGGCCATCCCAGACCCCGTTCATTTCGGCAAAGCGGCAGGCGTTCCAGAGTTTTGTGCCGAAATTGCGATAGCCCGCGATGCGCTGGGTATCAAGTTTCAGCACGCCCCCAAGGCTGGCCATGGCTGCATTGGCAAAGCGCAGCGCGTCGGCGCCGAATTCGTCAATGATTTCCAAGGGGTCAATGACGTTGCCAAGGGATTTCGACATCTTCTTGCCCTTGGCGTCGCGGACAAGCCCGTGCAGATAGACGGTGTGGAAGGGGATTTGGTCCACCACGGCCAGTTGCATCATCATCATCCGGGCGACCCAGAAGAACAGGATATCGGCCCCGGTCACAAGGACCGAGGTGGGGAAATACTTGGCCAGTTCCGGCGTGGGTTCGGGCCAGCCCAGCGTGCCGATGGGCCAGAGGCCGGAGGAGAACCAGGTGTCGAGGACGTCGGGGTCGCGCGTCAGGGACTTGCCCGGTGCCATGGCCTGCGCTTTGGCGGCATTGGGAGCGCAATAGTGATTGCCCTCGGCATCATACCACACCGGAATCTGATGCCCCCACCACAGCTGGCGGGAAATGCACCAGGGCTCGATGTTCTCCAGCCAGTGGTAATAGGTCTTTTCGCCCGATTCCGGGATGATCTTGGTCGCGCCCGACCGCACCGCGTCGAGTGCGGGTTCCACGATTTTCGCAGTATCGACGAACCATTGGTCGGTCAGCATCGGCTCGATCACCACTTTGGACCGATCCCCAAAGGGCTGCATGATCTTCTTGTCTTCGACGTAAGGAACGTTCTTCCAGTCCTCGGCATTGGTCTCGGGGTCAATCGACTTGACCTTGGTCACTACGGCCAGACCTTGGGCATTGATGTCGGCGATCACCAGTTTGCGGGCCTCGAACCGGTCCAGACCGCGGTATTTGGCGGGGACAAGGTTCAGGCTGTCGACTTCGGATTCACTGGTGGGGGAACCCGCGGCAATCTCGCGCGCACGGACCACGGCTACTTCGTATGGCGCCCCATCGGCGCGCATCTGGCCGCGGGTGTCCATCAACCGGTAGCAGGGCAGGGCGTTGCGCTTGGCCACGGCATAGTCGTTGAAATCATGCGCGCCGGTGATCTTCACCGCGCCCGAGCCGAAGGTCGGGTCAGGATATTCATCTGCAATGATCGGGATCAGACGGTCACACAGCGGCAAATGCACCATCTTGCCGATGATGGCCTGATAGCGTGCGTCCGAAGGGTGCACAGCCACAGCACCATCACCCAGCATGGTCTCAGGCCGGGTGGTCGCGATGGAGATGTAATCGCGGGTTTCGCGCAGCGTGACGTTGCCGTCAGCGTCTTTTTCAACATATTCATAGGTCTCGCCGCCTGCGAGCCGATATTTGAAATGCCACATATGGCCGGCGACTTCGGTGTTTTCGACCTCAAGATCGGAAATCGCGGTTTCGAAATGGGGGTCCCAGTTGACCAACCGCTTGCCGCGATAGATCAGACCCTTGCGGTACATCTCGACAAAAACCTTGATGACGGCATCGTGGAAGTTGCCATCCTCGCCGACGGGCGCACCCGGTGCGCCGGACATGGTGAAGGCCTCACGGTCCCAGTCACACGAGGCGCCAAGCCGTTGCAACTGGCCGATGATCGTACCGCGGGATTTGACCTTTTGCTGCCAAACCCGGCCCAAAAACGCCTCGCGGCCCATGTCGCGGCGGCTTGGTTCGCCGTTCTTGGCCATCTCGCGTTCGGTCACCATCTGGGTGGCAATGCCGGCATGGTCGGTGCCGGGTTGCCACAAGGTGTCATCGCCCTTCATCCGGTGCCAGCGCACCAGAATGTCTTGAAGCGTGTTGTTGAAGGCGTGGCCCATGTGCAAAGAGCCGGTAACATTCGGCGGTGGGATCATGACGGAAAAGGCCGGGTGGCCCGGCTTGGCATTGGCCCCGGCGCGGAACGCTTTTTGCTCAAGCCAAAGCTTGGAAATCCGGGCTTCGGCCTCGGCGGGGGTAAAGTTCTTTTCCATCGGCATGGCGCATTCCTTCTTCACGGCCCCGTCCATAGCGAAAAGCCGCGCCAAGGCCAAGCACCGGACAGGGGGCAAACCGTGATGACATGCGGATTTCGCACAGCACAAATCGCTTTGGCGGCGCTGTGCCCGTTTTGGGCTTAAACCGCCCGGTCCAGCCGGGTTGAAAGATGGATCAGGCTTTCTGAAGATTTCACCCCCGTCAGCGCGCCGATCTGGTCCAGAACCGAATCCAGCACCTGGGTGTTCGATGCGGCGACTTGCAGCAAAAGGTCAAACCGCCCCGAGGTGGTGAAGACCCGCTCCACCTCGCCAATCCCCTTCAGCCGGGTCAGAATCGCCGCCTGACTGCGCGGCTCGATTGTCAGAAGAACGCTGGCGCGCAAGCGGCCCTGCCGCGCCGCTTCGCCCAGTTTCAGCGTATAGCCCGCGATAATGCCGCCGGTTTCCAGGCGTTCCAGCCGGGCCTGAATGGTGCTGCGGGCCACCTTCAGCCGCCGCGCCAGTGTTGCCACAGACATGCGGGCATCGGCACCAAGCAGCGTCAGAATGTTACGATCGAGGTCATCCATACAAACTGCATCCCTTTTTCGTCATTATGCCGATGATTCACGGCGATTATATAGTTTTGTTCGGTGAAGTTGTACCCCATATGCGGCACTCTCAGTTGCAGGAAAAGGGCGGCTCATACGCACCTGGCCTGGTTGGAAAAACCGCGCAGGTGCCTTTGGTCGTCTATACCATATCTGGTATGGCAACGGAGGAGGACGCGCATCTTGTTGGCAGAAAGGATCACGCCGATGGGACTGTCCAAGACAATATGGACCAATCCGACCGAATTCCTGAAGCATCAGCAGCCGGAGAACCCGGTGCTGTTTTTCGCGCCGTCGGCCGTGCAGGCCGTGGCGCGCAGGTTCCTGGCCGGATTTCCGGGTTTCGTGACCTATGCGGTCAAATCGAACCCCGGCGAGGAGATGATCGAAAATCTTTTGGCGGCGGGGGTCAAGGGTTTTGACTGTGCCTCGCCCTTCGAGATTGATCTGATCCGCCGTTTGGCCCCCGATGCGGCCATTCATTACAACAACCCGGTGCGTTCGCGGACTGAAATCGCCCACGGCGTGGCGCGGCAGGTGAAATCCTGGTCGGTCGACAGCCATTCAGAACTGGCAAAGCTGGTCGAACTGGTGCCGGCAGAGGGCTGCGAGATTTCGGTGCGCTTCAAGCTGCCGGTTGCAGGGGCTGCCTATAATTTCGGGGCCAAATTCGGCGCGACTGAAGATGTCGCGGTCGAGCTTTTGAAGATCGTGGCGGCGGCGGGGTTCATTCCTTCGATCACCTTCCACCCCGGCACCCAATGCACCGATCCGAACGCTTGGGCGTCTTATATCCGCGAAGCGGCGGTCATTGCGCGCCGGGCCGGGGTAAAGATCGCCCGGCTGAACGTTGGCGGCGGCTTTCCCAGCCACCGCGCGGTGGGCGTGGCCCCGCAGCTGGATGAAACCTTTGCCACCATCGACCGCGTCGCGGCCGAAGCCTTTGGGGCGGACCGTCCCGGTCTGGTATGCGAGCCGGGGCGCGCCATGTGTGGCGATGCCTTCACGCTGGCCGCGCGGGTCAAGGCGGTGCGTGACGGCACCCACATCTTCCTGAATGACGGGCTTTACGGCTCGCTGTTCGAATTGGGCCAGATTGGCATCATCGACCGGATTTCGGTGCTGACCCCGGATGGCACGCTGCGCAAGGGCGCCATTCACAGCCGCATCTGCTTTGGTCCGACCTGCGATTCTGTTGACCGGCTGCCGGGCGAGGTGCCTTTGCCCGACGATCTGGCCGAAGGTGACTTCGTCATCTTCGAGGGCATGGGGGCCTATTCCACCGTGACCAACAGCCGCTTCAACGGGTTCGGCGAATTGGCTCTGGTCACGGTGCTGGGCCAGAAACTGTAACCTTTCCGTCAGGATCGGCCGCAGAAAACCGCGTCTCTCTTGCAGAGGCGCGGTTTTGCTCATCTTCTTAACCAATTCGTTGCTAAGATTGGGAAAAGCAGAGGGCAAGCGGGGATCGTTCCCGGGGGGTGTGCCACGTCTTTGATCGAACGCGCATCGCGCTGGTGGCGTGGCCGTCCTGTGGCCACGGTCGATCCCGCCACGCCTCCGCCGCAGGGACTTGCGCGCGGTGTCGTCGATCATGTCATCATTCTGGACGGCACGCTGTCCTTGCTTGACCCGGGCTATGAAACCAATGCGGGGCTGTTGCTGAAGCTGCTTTTGGAAGATCAGCAAGGCGTTCATCGCCGGGTCTATTATGAAGAAGGCCTGCAATGGGAAGGCATTCGCTACGCCTGGGGCTTTTTGCAAGGCCGCGGTATCAACCGCCAGATTGCCCGGGCCTATGGCTGGCTGGCCAGCCAGTATCGGCCCGGAGACCGGATTTTTCTGTTTGGCTATTCCCGTGGTGCCTTTGCCGTGCGCAGCCTTGCCGGCGCGATCGACCGCGTTGGCCTTGTGCGGCGCGAAGAGGCGACCGAGCGGGTGATCCGGCAGGTTTATCGCCATTACCGCAGCGGCCCCGACAGCCCGGCGGCGCAGGCGTTTTCACGTGCGCATTGCCACCCCGAGGCCCCGATCGAGATGATCGGAGTTTGGGATACCGTCAAGGCGCTGGGGCTGCGGCTGCCCCTTTTGTGGATGCTGACCGACAAGCAGCATCAGTTTCACAACCATCACCTTGGTCCTTCGATCCGCCATGGTTTTCAGGCGCTGGCTTTGAACGAAACGCGGGCGGTGTTTGATCCGGTGATGTGGGAATGCCCGCCGGGTTGGGCGGGCAATGTGCAGCAGGTGTGGTTTCGCGGCGGGCATTCGGATGTGGGCGGGCAGGTTGGTACCTTTCCTGCGGCACGGCCTTTGGCCAACATTCCCTTGGTCTGGATGCTGGAGCGGGCCGAGGCGGTTGGCCTGCGCTTGCCGACGGGCTGGCGCACGCGCTTCCCTTGCGATGCCGGTGCCCCGGCCTATGGCACAACCCGCGGCTGGGCCAAGCTTTTCTTGCTGCGCCGCCCGCGGGTGGTGGGCAGGGATATGTCAGAATCCATTCACCCCACCGCCGAAGGCAACCGGGCATGGAGCTGGATGCCCTGGCCCCTGACGCGTTTGTTTTGAGCTTTGGCTCAGAACAACCAGACTGACAGGAAGGCAAAGGCTTGCAGCGCCCCGACCAGCAGGGGTTGGTGGATCAGATAGATCACCAGACTGTGCTGGCCGGGCCAGGCCAAGAGGCGCGTCACAGGGCTGTGGGGCAGGGCAAGCCTTGGCAAAAGTCGCAGCGCGCTTGCGGCCTTTGCCGCCGCGATCCCCAAAAGGAAGGGCCCGAGCCAGGGGAAGATGGGTTCGAAATCCACCGTCACGGCGGGTTCGGTTGCAAGCCCCAAAAAGCGCAGCAGCGGCGCGTTAAAGCTGTCTGACGGCAGGGCGTAGCTGGCCGCCATGACCGCGGCACCGGCGGCGGCGGTGGTGCCTGCGGGCAGGCGCAGAAAGGCAAGGCCGATCAGGCTGCTGACGGCAATGCTGTGCAGAATGCCGTAATAGACGAAGTAATCTGGAAAGGCGGCATAGGTGCCTGCGGTGACCAAAGCCGCCGCCGCTGCAAGTTTGATCCAACGTCGCCAGAAGGCCGGCCACCGGATGGCCTGCCCATGCGCCAGCCACAGTGAAAAGCCCGACAGAAACAGAAAACTGCCCGCAACCGTGCGGGCGTGCCAATAAAAGAACGGCTCGGCCGTGATGCCATAGGGCACATAGCCAAACATCTGCAGGTCAAAGACAATGTGAAAGGCCACCATGCCCAGAAGGGCGGCGCTGCGGGCGATGTCGAGTGCGGCGAGGCGGCCGATATCTTGATTCACGCATTGCGACCGGGGATTTCACACCCCCAGACCCCCATGAAATGTTTGGGCAGCACGATTAAAGCTGCCGGTTTTGGTGGCCAAGCGCAATGTGAAAAGGGCGGCCCCGTCTGGACCGCCCTTTGCAGATATGGTTTTCTGGCCTAGCGCTGGCGCAGATTGACATAGTCGCGCTTTGCCGCGCCGATATACAGCTGGCGCGGACGGCCGATTTTCTGGTTCTTTTCCCCGATCATCTCTTTCCACTGGCTGATCCAGCCAACGGTGCGCGAGATGGCGAAAATCGGGGTGAACATCGAGGTGGGGAAGCCCATCGCCTCAAGAATGATGCCCGAATAGAAATCCACGTTGGGATAGAGCTTTTTCGAGATGAAATATTCGTCTTCCAGCGCGATACGTTCCAGCTCTTTGGCAACCTGCAGCAGCGGGTTGTTGTGCACGCCCAAAAGCTCCAGCACCTCGTCGGCGGATTCTTTCATCACCTTGGCGCGCGGATCGAAGTTCTTGTAGACCCGGTGGCCAAATCCCATCAGGCGGAAACCCGAATTCTTGTCCTTGGCCTTGGCGACGAATTCAGGGATGCGGTCAACAGTGCCGATTTCCTTTAGCATCTCAAGGCAGGCCTGATTGGCGCCGCCATGGGCCGGGCCCCAAAGGCAGGCGATGCCGGCCGCGATGCAAGCGAAGGGATTGGCGCCCGAGGAGCCCGCCAAACGCACGGTCGAAGTGGAGGCGTTCTGTTCATGATCGGCGTGGAGCATCATGATGCGGTCCATCGCCTTTTCGAGGATCGGGTTGACGACATATTCCTCGCACGGCACGGCAAAGCACATGTGCAGGAAGTTGCCGGCAAAGCTCAGCGCGTTCTTGGGGTAAACGAAGGGCTGACCGATCGAGTATTTATAGGCCATGGCGGCGATGGTCGGCAGCTTTGCGATCATGCGGATCGAGGCGACTTCGCGGTGCCAGGGGTCGTTGATGTCAAGGCTGTCATGATAAAACGCCGACATGGCGCCAACCACGCCCACCATGGTTGCCATCGGGTGGCTGTCACGGCGGAACCCGCGGAAGAAGTTGTGCAGCTGTTCGTGCACCATGGTGTGTTTGCTGACGCGCGCCACAAAATCCGCCAGCTGGGCGGCCGAGGGCAATTCGCCGTAAAGCAGCAGGTAGCACACTTCAAGAAAGTTCGATTGTTCTGCCAGTTGGTCGATGGGATAGCCGCGGTGCAGCAATTCGCCCTTGTCACCATCGATATAGGTGATGGCGCTTTCACAGGCCGCGGTCGAGGTGAAGCCGGGATCAAAGGTAAAGACATCGGCCTGCGCATAAAGCTTTCCGATATCGATCACTTCCGGGCCCATCGTCGGTGCATAGACCGGCAAATCATAGGTCTTGCCGTCAAGGCTGAGCGTTGCGGTCTTGGTCTGTTCGGCCATCTTCCGTCCCCCATCTAAGGCTCCGACAAACCTGTTGTCGGGCCGCGTTCTTCCGGTCTTGGCCGCTGGACGGGTGCCTTAAGCGCCCGCGTCCGTCAGCCGTGCAATCGTCTCATCCCGACCGATGACAAGCATCATGTCGAACACGCTGGGCGTGGCAGCCCGTCCGGCCAAGGCGGCCCGCAAGGGCGCGGCCAGCTTGCCAAAGCCAATCCCGTTTTCTGCGGCTGCATCATTCAGGATCGTCTCAAGCGCGTCCTTTGTCCAGCTAGCATTTTGCAGGCGCGGCGTCAATGATTTCAGTATACCACGGGATACCGCGTCCAGCGCCTTTGCCGCGGCCTCATCGGCGACAACGGGGCGTTCCGTCAGCGCAAACTGTGCCTTTTCAAGCAGTTCCGGGAAGGTCTTTGCGCGATCTTTCACGCAGTAAAGCCCCCGTGACAACCGGTCATGTTGTGCTGCGGTCAGGGCAGGCTTTCCGGCGGCAATCAAAAAGGCCTGCAATTCATGCAGCAGTGCAGCATCATCTGTCATCGCCATATGATGGCCGCAGGTGTTTTCCAGCTTCTTGAAATCCAGCCGCGCCGGAGCGCGACCGATTCCCTTCAGATCGAACATCTGCATTGCTTCGGCGCTGGTGAAAATCTCGGCATCACCATGCGCCCAGCCAAGCCGCGTCAGATAGTTGCGCATGCCCGCAGCCGGGTAGCCCATGGCCTGATATTCCTCGACCCCGGTTGCGCCGTGGCGCTTGGACAGCTTTTTGCCATCGGGCCCATGAATCAGCGGAATATGGGCCCAGACCGGCACGGCCCACCCCATCGCATCATAAACCATTTGCTGGCGGGCGGCATTGTTCAGATGGTCATCTCCCCGGATCACATGGGTCACGCCCATATCGTGATCGTCCACCACCACGGCCAGCATATAGGTCGGCGTGCCGTCCGAGCGCAGAACGATCATGTCATCCAATGTTTCGTTCTTAATGGTTACGATTCCCTGAACCTCATCGCGAATTTCGCTGGTGCCGCTGCGCGGGGCCTTCATGCGGATGGCATATGGCGCATCGGGGTGGCTGGCCGGGTCTGCATCGCGCCAGGGGCTTTGAAAGACGGCGTAAGAGGCCCCCTTTGCCTCGGCCTCGCTGCGGAAGGCGGCAATCTCTTCGGGCGTCGAAAAGCACTTATAGGCGGTGTCGCGGGCCAGCATCTGATGGGCCACTTCGGCGTGGCGGTCTTTGCGTTCAAACTGGCTGACGACATCGCCGTCCCAGTCCAGACCCAACCAGGTGAGGCCCTTCAAAATCGCGGCCGTTGCCTCGGGGGTGGAGCGTTCGCGGTCAGTGTCTTCGATGCGCAGCAAGAACTTGCCGCCACGGCCGCGGGCATAAAGCCAGTTGAACAGCGCCGTCCGTCCGCCGCCGATGTGCAAAAATCCGGTGGGCGAGGGGGCGAAGCGGGTGACGACGGGCGCGGTCATATCGGAGTTAACCTTTCAGAAACCATGAGGGGTCTAGGATCGGCGAAGCTTTAGGCAATCGCGGGGCGCAAAACAAGGTGGCGGGGATGGTGCGCTGGCTGATCTGGCCGCTCGAGGCGCTTTTGATGATGCGGGGGCTCTTGTTCCCGTGGGTTCCCATCTTCCTTGGGGTGGGGATCAGCCTGTGGTTTGGGCTGCAACAAGAGCCGGGGCTGAAAGGCTATGGCGCCGCGGTGGTGGCGCTGGGGCCGGCGCTGTGGTTTTGGCGGCGCGGACCCGATCTGGCCCAGCCGCTGGCGGTGATCGCGCTTTGCGTGGCGGTCGGGTTTCTGGCGGCAGGCGCGCGCGCGCATTGGGTTGCCAGCCCAATGCTTGATCGGCCGTTTTACGGCCCCGTGCAGGGCCGGATCATCGAGGTGGACCGATCGGGTTCTGACGCCCTGCGCATCACCTTGGACCAGGTGGTTCTGGGCGACCGCCCGGCTGAAACCACGCCGCGCCTCGTGCGGATTTCCTTGCGCGGCGATACCCCGGTGCCCGATCCGGGGCAGGTGGTGCTGGTCACTGCCCGGCTTGCCGCGCCAGAAGGGCCGACCGAACCCGGCGGGTTTGATTTTCGCCGCATGGCGTTTTTCGACGGGCTGGGCGCTGTGGGCTATACCCGCAGTCCGATGGTCCTGTGGCAAGAGCCGGGGCCCGGTGTGCAGGTCATCAACCGGCTGCGCATGTACATGTCGCGCGGCATCATGGCCGCGCTGCCGGGGGACGCGGGCGCCTTTGCCAGCGGGGCCATGACGGGGGACCGTTCGGGCATTTCCAAAGACACCGTAGCCGCCTTGCGCGATTCCAATCTGGCGCATCTTCTGGCGATTTCGGGCATGAACATGGCCTTTCTGACCGGTTTTGTCTTTGTGCTGGTGCGCTATGGGCTGGCGCTGGTGCCGCCTTTGGCGTTGCGCGTGAACACAAAGAAGCTGGCGGCGGTTGTGGCCTTTGGGGTGGCGCTGTTTTACCTTTTGCTGTCAGGGGCCAATGTGGCGACCGAGCGGGCGTTCTTGATGGTGACAGTCATGCTGGGGGCCGTGCTTTTTGACCGGCGGGCGCTGACGATGCGGTCGGTCGCGTTGTCGGGGGTGGTGCTGTTGTTGTGGCAGCCCGAGAGCCTGACCGAGCCGGGGTTTCAGCTGTCTTTTGCCGCCACCGTGGCCTTGATCGCGGCTTTTGGCGGGCTGGACCGGCGGGTGATGCAAGAGCGGTTGCCACGCTGGATCATTCCGGCTTTCACGCTGGTTCTGTCCTCGGTCGTGGCCGGGATCGCCACCGCGCCCTTCGCCGCCGCCCATTTCAACCGATTTACCGATTATGGGCTGGTGGCAAACCTGCTGACCGTACCGATGATGAGCCTGCTGATGGGCGCAGGCGCCGTGGCGGCCCTTTTGGCACCGATCGGGCTTGCGGGGCCGGCGCTTTGGGTCATGGGGCTGGCGGCGCGCTGGATTTTGTTTATCGCCCATTGGGTTGCGGGGTTGCATGGCGCGGTCACCCCGATTGTGGCGCCGGGGCCTTGGGTCATGCCGCTGATTGTGGCGGCGGGGGCGTGGCTGGTGTTGATGCGCGGGCGGGCCCGGGCGGGCGCGGTGCTGCCGCTGGCGCTTGGCATGGGGCTTTGGGCCGTGTCAGAGCGGCCGGCCCTGCTTATCAGCAGCGATGGGGGCCTGGCCGGGCTGATGGGCCCGCAGGGCAGGGCGCTGTCGGTGGCGAAGGGTGCAGGCTTTACCGCAGGGAATTGGCTGGAAAATGACGGGGATCTTGCTGCGCAAGACGCAGCCGCGCTGCGGCCCGGTTTTGCAGGGCCGAAATCGGCGCGGGTCTTTACACTGCCCGCTTTGTCTGGCCGAATGTCCGGGCTTGAGCTGAACGGGCAAGCCCAAGGCAAGGGTTTGCGTGGCGTTGCCCTGACGGGCAAGGAACCCGACCTTGCCGCCGCCTGCGCCCAGGCCGATCTTGTCATCGTTTCAGCCTATGTCGATGGCGGCGTGCCATCGGCCTGTCGGGTGATTGACCGCAAGATCCTGCGCCAGACCGGGGCTTTGGCCATTTGGCCGGACGGAACGGCGTGGCAGATCATCCCCGCCGCCCGGAGCGCACGGATCTGGATGGGGCAAAACCCAGCCCCCGATCTGCCACCCCTGATCCCGCGCAGAGAGATCTTGTCCCAAGATATTCAGTAGTTGCGGATCAGTCCGACAAGACGCCCTTGCACCTTGACCATATGGTCGGGGAAAACGCGGGTTTCATAGGCGGGGTTTGCCGCCTCAAGCGCGATCATGTTGCCGCGACGGCGAAAGCGCTTCAGCGTTGCTTCATGGTCTTCGACCAGCGCCACCACGATATCACCGTTTTCGGCAGTGGCTTGCTCGCGGATCACGACGACATCGCCGTCGTTAATTCCGGCTTCGATCATCGAATCGCCCTTGACCTCAAGTGCGTAGTGCAGACCTTTGCCCGCCAGCATGCTGCCCGGCACCGCCACATGGTGCGACACATGGCTGATCGCCTCAATCGGCACCCCTGCCGCGATACGGCCCATGACGGGCAGTTCCATGGCATGAACCGCTTCCACCGACAGGGCGGCGCGCGGTGGATCAACCTTGTCACCCGCGATCACCTTGGGCGTGAAGCCGGGTTTTTCCATCGCCTCGGGCAGTTTCACAATTTCCAGCGCGCGGGCACGGTGGGCAAGGCGGCGGATGAAGCCGCGTTCTTCCAGCGCCGTGATCAGCCGGTGGATCCCGGATTTGGACCGCAGATCAAGCGCATCCTTCATCTCGTCAAACGAAGGCGGGACGCCATCACGATCCATCCGGGTCTTGATGAAATCCAGAAGTTCCAATTGTTTACGGGTCAGCATTCCACACCTCGTGGGCCGTTGTTGCCGTTATGTTCTACCCTTGTTCACGACTTGTGTCAAGCGGCCGTCACAAAACCCTTATAACGGCAGATAGTCCACAGCCTCGCCCGCCTTGCGCGGACCGTCGCCCAAGGGGCGGACAAGCAGCGCATCTGCTTCGGTCAGAATGCGCAAAAGCGCTGAATCCTGCGCGACAAAGGGCGCGATGCGGGGCAGGCCTTCGCCGGGGGTCAGTTTGGCGCGCATATAGTGGACGCGCGGGCCAGCCGGGCCGACATCCTGCCCAAGTTCGGCGCGCAGCGTCCGCGCCGGTTCTGCCGCCAAGCCTTGCATCGCACGCAGCATCGGCAGCAGGAAAAGATGGCCGCAGACAATGGCCGAGACCGGATTGCCGGGCAGGCCCAGCATTACCGATGTGCCAAGCCGCCCCGCCATAAGCGGTTTTCCCGGCCGCATGGCAATTTTCCAAAACGCGCGTTCCAGCCCCAGATCTGCGGCCACCTTGCCCACAAGATCATGGTCGCCCACCGAGGCCCCGCCGATCGTGACGATCAGATCCGCCCCTTCAGCCAGCGCAAAGACCTGGCGCAATTCCTCTTCCGTGTCGCGGGCGATCGGCAAAAGCCGCACCTCGGCACCTTCGGCCTCGGCCAAGGCGGCAAGGGCAAAAAGGTTGGAGGCCACGATCTGGTCCGGCCCGGGGGTTTCGCCGGGCATCACCAATTCGTCGCCCGTGGCGATGATGGCGACCACCGGGCGGCGGGCGACATCCACGGTTGCAATGTTCATCGCCGCCAGCAGCGCCAGATCATTGGCACGCAAGCGGCGCGGGGCGGACAGGGCGTCGCCTTCGTGAAAGTCTTGCCCGCGCGGGCGGATGTTGTCGCCCGGGGTGGTGGCGCCCGTTACCGTGATCTCAGGGCCGAAAACCGTGATATCTTCCTGAATGGCAATGGTTTGCGCGCCCTTTGGCAGGGGGGCGCCGGTAAAGATGCGGGTGGCCTGATCGGGGGCGAGTGCGCCTGTAAAGCCATGGCCTGCGCCGGCCTCTCCGATGACGCGATAGCGCGCTCCGGCGGCGGCGGCGCGGCCAAGGGCATAGCCGTCCATGGCCGAGGCGTCAAAGGGCGGTTGGGTCAACCGGGCAAGGGCGGGGGCCGCCAGAACCCGGCCCGCCGCTTGTCGCAGCGCCACGGTTTCGGCGGGCATCGGGGTGACAAGGGCAAAGCAGCGCTGAAGCGCCTCTTCCACGGTTATCATGCTTCTGCCTCATAGCGGCCCGACTTGCCGCCGTCTTTCAGCACAAGCCGGATCCCTTCAATTCGCATGGATTTTTCGACGGCCTTTATCATGTCATAGATCGTCAGGCAGGCCACCGACACAGCGGTCAGCGCCTCCATTTCAACGCCGGTCTGGCCGCCGGTTTTCACCGTGGCCTCTACCACGATGCCGGGCAGGCTGGGGTCGGGCGTCAGTTCGACCGCCACTTTGGTGATTGGCAAAGGGTGGCAAAGCGGGATCAGATCGGCGGTCTTTTTCGCGCCCATGATGCCGGCAAGCCGGGCCACGCCCAGAACATCGCCCTTTTTCGCGGTGCCTGCGGTAACCATGGCCAGCGTTTCGGCTGACATCACCACATGGCCGCGCGCCACGGCAACGCGCGCGGTCACCGGTTTCATCGACACATCAACCATATGGGCCTGACCCTGAGCATCGAAATGCGTCAAACCAGAGGCGGATGAGCCCGCGGCGGATGGGCCGCTCATGGCCGGCCCTCGGATGTCAGGGGGCGCGACAGGATGGCGCGGGTAGCGGCTGTTACATCGGCCTGCCGCATCAACGCTTCGCCAATCAGGAAGCAGCGCGCACCATAAGCGGCGACATCGGCCAGATCGGCCGGGGTAAACAGCCCCGATTCCGAGATGATAAGCCGGTCTTCGGGCACATGTCGGGCCAATTGGCGCGTGGTGTCCAAGGTCACTTCAAAGCTGTGCAGATTGCGGTTGTTGATGCCGATCAGCGGCGATTTCAGCCGCGTTGCACGGTCCAGTTCAGACCGGTCATGGACCTCGATCAGCACATCCATGCCAAGGGCAAAGGCCGCCTCTTCCAGCTCTTGGGCCTGCTGATCCGAGACCGAGGCCATAATGACAAGGATGCAATCGGCAGACAGGGCGCGCGCCTCGGTCACCTGATAGGTGTCATACAGGAAGTCCTTGCGCAGGCAGGGAAGTTTCACCGCGTCATGGGCCGCGGTCAGGAACGAATCTTCCCCTTGGAACGAAGGTGTGTCGGTCAGCACCGACAGGCAGGTCGCCCCCCCGGCCTCATAGGCGCGGGCAAGGTCGGGCGGGTTGAAATCAGCGCGGATAAGGCCCTTTGAGGGGCTGGCCTTCTTGATCTCGGCGATCAGGCCATAGCCTGTGGCGGCGGCTTCGGACAGCGCACGGGCAAAGCCGCGCGGGGCAGGGGCGGCGCGGGCGGCCTCTTCAACGACCACAAGCGGGCGGGCGGCTTTGCGGGCGGCGACCTCTTCAAGCTTGTAGGCTTTGATACGGTCAAGGATGGTGGACATGACAGGTTCCTTTGACTGGTGCCCAAGGGGGCGTCGCGCCGCCGGGCCCCGTGGGTCTGGGCCATGCGGTCCCCGGCTTGAGGGTTGGTCTAGCGCGCCGGGGCGCGGAAGGGAAGTCTTCGGCGCCCAAGTTCATGGGGCAACCAAATTCATGGGGCCGTCCAGTCAATCACGGGCTGGCCTTGGGCGCTGAGCCAGCTGTTGATGGCGCTGAAGGGGCGGCTGCCGAAAAAACCGCGATGGGCCGACAGCGGCGAGGGGTGGGCGCTGGCAAGGAAAAGGTGGTTGGCGCGCGGCAGCGTGGCGCAAAGTTTCTGCGCCGGTCCGCCCCACAGCACAAAGGCGCGCGGGCCGTCTGCGGCTGTGGCCTGCAGGATTTGGCTGACAAGCGGCTCCCAGCCCCAGCCCTTGTGGCCGTTGGATTGGTTCAATGGAACGGTCAGAACCGTATTCAGCAAAAGCACCCCTTGGGCGGCCCACGGGGAAAGATCGCCATCGGTCTTGGTCTGGCTGGGGTTGCGGGTGCCCCCTCTGTCGGCGGCAAGTTCCGCAAGGATGTTTTTCAGCGAATGCCTGGGTGGATCCTTGGGCGGAAAGGAAAAGGCAAGCCCGGTCGCGCGGCCGGGGGTGGGATAGGGGTCTTGGCCAAGGATCACCACCCGCGTGTGCCCGCGTGGTGTCAGGCGCAGGGCGCGAAACGGGTCCGCAGGCTGCCACGCCGGGGCTGCGTCAAGGCGGGCGGCAAGGGCCGGCCAGTGGGTTTCAAAAAAGGGCAACGTGGCCCATGAGGCGGGGGGCTGGGGGATCACGCCTTACCCCGCATCGCGGGCCGGGATGCGGCGCATCTGAAACCCGGTTTTCGACTGTTCGAACCCGGCTTTGCGGTAAAAGTCCAAAGTCGCCGGGTCATCCGACCCGCTGAGCAGCATGAGCTTATAGCAGCCCGCCTCCCAAGCAGCCAATGCGGCATGGCGCAGAAGCTTCTGGCCAAAGCCGCGTTTACGATGCGCGCTGTGGGTCACGACATTTTCGATCAAACCATAGGCCCTGCCACCCCGCGTCAGGTTTGGCACGACGACAAGGGTGCAGGTGGCAACCGCTTGTCCCGCCACTTCGCCCAAGAAGATCTGGCTTCCCGCATAGGCCGAAAACTGGGCCAGAATGGCGCGGCCAGCTTGCGGCGCAGGCGCCGCGTCGCCCGGGATCAGCTGTTGGTAAAGCGCCAAAAGCGCGGGCAAATCGTCTGCGGTTGCCGCCCTGACATCAACGCCTTCAGGCATTTGTCAGGCGGGCAAGCGCCTCGATCTTGGACTTCGCCTTGCCGGAATCAAGGCTTTCCTGCGCGATTTCAACGCCTTCCTTAAGGGTGTTCGCGCGGTCTGCCACCACCAGCGCCGCCGCGGCGTTCAAAAGCACCGCGTCGCGGAAGCCGCCTTTTGCCCCGCCCAGAAGGGCCCGGAACGCAACCGCATTTTCCGCCGGGGTGCCGCCTTGGATCGCCTCGAACGGATAGGCAGGCAGGCCCGCATCTTCGGGATGCACCATGAATTCGCGCAAACTTCCCGCGTTCAGTTCCACCACGGGCGAGGCGGCAACGATCGACAATTCATCCGATCCATCCCCGCCATGCACAAGCCAGGCCTTTTCAGACCCCAAGGCGCGCAGGGTTTCGGCCATTGGCCGGATCAGGGCGGCAGAAAACGCACCTGTCAGCTGGCGCTTTACGCCTGCTGGGTTGGTCAGGGGGCCAAGGATGTTGAAGATCGTTCTTGTGCCAAGCTCCATCCGCACGGGGGCAACATGGCGGGTTGCAGGGTGGTGCATGGGGGCCATCATAAAGCCGATGCCCGCTTCGGCCAGACAACGCTCCACCACCTCGGGGCCAACCATGACATTCAGGCCCATTTCCGTCAGCGCATCCGCCGCGCCGGATTTCGACGACAGGTTGCGGTTGCCATGCTTGGCCACCGGCACGCCTGCGCCCGCCACGACAAAGGCGGTGGCGGTGGAAATGTTCAGCGTGCCCTTGCCATCGCCGCCGGTGCCGACGATGTCCATCGCCCCTTCGGGCGCACGCACCGCGTTGCATTTCGACCGCATGACAGAGGCGGCGGGGGCATATTCATCCACCGTTTCGCCCCGCACGCGCAGCGCCATCAGAAAGCCGCCCATTTGCGCGGGCGTGGCCGCCCCTTCAAACAAGGCGGTAAAGGCGGCCTCGGCTTCGGCCCGGGTCAGGGGGCGGGTGGCGGCAATGCCGATCAGGGGTTTGAGAAGCTCGCTCATGCCGGAACCCTTTCGCGCGCGGCATCCAGAAAGTTCTTCAGCAATTGATGCCCATGTTCCGAGGCAATGGATTCGGGGTGGAACTGCACGCCTTCGATCAGTTTTTCGCGGTGGCGCAGCCCCATGATGGTGCCATCTTCAAGCCAGGCCGTCACCTCAAGGCAGTCGGGCAGGGTGACCCGGTCCACCATCAGCGAATGATAGCGCGTGGCCAGAAACGGCGAAGGCAGGCCGCGGAACATGCCTTTGCCTTCGTGATGCATCGTGCCCATCTTGCCATGCACGATTTCGTGGCAGCGCACGACATCGCCGCCAAATGCCTCGCCAATGGTCTGATGGCCAAGGCAAACGCCCAAAAGCGGCACATCGGCGGCGGCGGCGGCCTTTGTCAGGGGAATGCAGATGCCCGCCTGTGCCGGGTCACAGGGGCCGGGTGACAGCACGATCAATTCGGGCCGCAGCGCCAGCGCCTCTTGCACCGACAGGGCGTCATTGCGCACCACCTTCACATCTGCGCCCAACTCGCCCAGATAATGGACAAGATTGTAGGTAAAGCTGTCGTAGTTGTCGATCAGAAGCAGCATCTTGCTTGGCCTTGGCACAAAGGGGATGATGGACGCGCGCAGTCGGGCTATAGATGCCCAGAGCGGGCAAGGGGCGTCAAGGCCCAAAGCCTGCAAGAGTTGGAGGCGAAGCGTGGTTCGGAATTTCGTGACGGGTATTTTTTGGGGCGGTCTGGTGTCGGTGGTTGGCTTGGGCACCCTAAGCCAGATGGTTCCGCCGCCTGCGGCAATCACTGGCGAGGGCGCGGCGGACGCTGGCCTTACCGGGGATGCAGGGCAGGGCGCTGCGGCCAATGATGCGGGGCAAAGCCCAAAACAAAGCCCAGAACAAACTCCAGAACAAACCGCTGTGCCCGAGGCAAACCCGGTCACGCCGGATGCCGATGCCCCAACACCTGATACTGAAGCGGCTGATGCCTCCCCGCCCGCAGCGGCAGCAGCGCCACAGCCCTTGGCCGAGCCTTCGGCAGAAACCGATGAACCGCTGTTGCTGCCACTGGCTGATGTGGGTGCGCCTCCTCCGGCCGCCGTGGTGCCTGATTTGCCGCTTCCCGCTGAAACCGGCACTGTGCCTGCCTCAGACACAGCCCCCGACCCAGCGCCTGAAACAGTGCCACCCAACTTGGCCGCGCAAGATCCGGCCGACGAAGCACCTGCTGGCACCGGTGCCGAGATGGCCGCCACCCCGGCCGAGGAAAGCGCCGAAACCGCACCCATAATGGCGGCCGACCCTGTTCCAGCAGAAGACCCCGCAGTTGCGGAAGATGGGGGCACAGAGGATGGGGGCACAGCCATGGCCGAAAGCGCGCCGATGGCCCCTGAAACCCAGCCGGAAGAAACCCAGCCGGAAGAAACCCCGCCTGAAACCATGCCGCAGATCGAGGCTGCAGACCCCACGCCAGCGGAACCGATGGATGAACCCGCCTTGGCAACGCTGGCCCCCGACAGCGGGCTTGCCGGAAAATCCGTGGATGGGGTTACGACAGGCCGTTTGCCCTCAATCGGGACGGAAGCCGCAGGCGCAGCGGCGTTGCCACCCTCTGATGCCCCCCCGGCTGCCGGTCTGCCGCCGGTGCAGCGCTTTGCCCGCAGCTTCGACAACCCGACCGCCAAGCCGCTTTTCGCGATCTTGCTGATTGATCCCGGCACGGCGGATCTGAACCGCGTGGATCTGGCGGCGCTGCCATTCGCCGTGACCTTCGTTGTGGACCCGATGATCGCCGGGGCGCGCGAAGCCGCCGCAATTTACCGCGCCGCAGGCCAAGAGGTGGTGATGCTGGCCACGGGCATTCCCAAAGGGGCCAACGCATCAGATCTGGAGCAAAGCTTTGCCGGGCTTGACGGCGCGGTCCCCGAAGCGGTGGCCCTGATCGACACCGCCCAGGCCACCTTTCAGGACAACCGCCTGCTTGCCGCCGAAGTGGTAACCCATCTGTCAGAAGAAGGCCTTGGGCTGGTCACCTTTGACCGCGGCCTCAATGCCGCCGATCAGGTGGCGCGGCGTGAGGGCCTGCCGGCGGCAACCATCTTCCGCAGCCTTGACGATGATGGCGAAGAAGGGCCGCTGATCCGCCGCTACCTTGACCGCGCAGCTTTCAAGGCCGCGCAAGAAGGGCAGGTTGTGGTGATTGGCACGGCGCGGGCCGAAACCATTGGCGCGCTGATGGAATGGGCGGTCGAAGGGCGTTCGGCCTCGGTCGCCTTGGCGCCGATCACGGCGGTGATGAAGCGGAATTGAACGGCGGCCCGCCCCGGGGTTAAGGCCCGGGGTCAGCCGTTGCCGCGCCGGGTGAACATGCCGGCATCTTCGGCCGCGCGGCGCAAGGCGCGGGATTTGTTGACGGTTTCTTGGTATTCTGCCTCGGGGTCGCTGTCATAGACCACGCCGCCCCCGGCCTGAATGTAAAGTGCCTGATCCTTCACCACCGCGGTTCGCAGCGCGATGCAAAAGTCCATTTCGCCGTTGCAGGCGAAATAGCCCACGCCGCCGCCATAGACGCCGCGCTTTTCCGGCTCTAACTCGTCAATGATTTCCATCGCCCGCACCTTGGGCGCGCCTGAAACCGTGCCTGCAGGCAGGCCTGCCAACAGGGCCGACAGGGCGTCTTCGCCTTCGGCAATCTCGCCCACCACATTCGACACTATGTGCATGACGTGGGAATAGCGCTCGATGATGAATTTCTCGGTCGGGCGCACGGTGCCGACGCGCGCCACGCGGCCCAAATCATTGCGCCCCAGATCCAGAAGCATCAGATGCTCGGCCAATTCCTTTTGGTCGGCCAGAAGGTCCAGCTCAAGCGCCTTGTCTTCTTCGGGCGTGGCGCCGCGCTTGCGGGTTCCGGCAATCGGGCGGATTGTCACCTCGCCATCGCGCAGACGGACAAGGATTTCGGGGCTGGCGCCAACAACCTGAAAGCCGCCGAAGTTGAAAAAGAACATGAACGGCGAAGGATTGGTGCGCCGAAGCGAGCGGTAAAGCGCAAAGGGCGGCAATTCGAACTGCTGTTTCCAGCGCTGGCTGGGCACGACCTGAAAGATATCGCCGGCGCGGATATAATCCTTGGCCTTTTCGACCGCCGCCTTATAGCCGGCATGGCTGAAATTCGACTGCATGTCGCCCACGGCCGAAGTTTCGCCAAGGTCGCGCTGGGTGGCGGGTGCCCGATCAAGATCGCGCAGGCCATCCATCACCCGTTCGGCAGCCTGAGCATAGGCCGCCCGGGCCGAAAGGCCCTGCGACACCCATGCGGGAGCAACCAGGGTGACTTCGCCCTTGACCCCATCCAGCACCGCCACGACCGACGGGCGCATCAGCACCGCATCGGGCAGGCCCAAAGGATCGGGGTTCACGTTGGGCAGATGTTCGACCAGACGGATCATGTCATAGCCAAGATAGCCGAAAAGCCCGGCCGAAACGGCGGGAAGCCCTGCGGGAAGGTCAATCCGGCATTCGGCCAGAAGGGCGCGCAGCGTGTCCAGAGGATGGCCGGGCAGATCGACAAAGGCGGCCGTGTCAAACCGCGCCTCGCGGTTGATGCGGCTTTGCGTGCCGTGGCATTGCCAGATCAGATCGGGCTTCATGCCGACGATGGAATAGCGCCCGCGCACCTCGCCGCCGGTCACCGATTCCAGCATGAACGTGTCGGTGCGTGCCTCGGCCAGTTTCAGCATCAGGCTGACGGGGGTATCCAGATCGGCGGCGAGTCGGGCAAACACCAGCTGGTTTTGGCCTTCATTCCAAGCCTTTTCAAAGGTCTCGAAGGATGGTTCCAAACGCATCACGGGCCCCGGTTGCCAAGCTGGCTGTTGACGGCGTCAATGATGGGCTGGTCCAGCGAAATTCCGGCCTTTTGCACCACGGCGGCGGTAAAGCCTGCGGCGATGTCATCGGCAATTGCGCGGGCGGCGCTGGTGCGGATTGCCTCAAGAAGGGCCTTGCTGTCTTCGCTTGTCGCGTCGGCAGGGGCAATGCTGTCAAGCCGCAGCAGCCCGACAAAGCCTGCGGTTTCGATCAGGCGCAATTCGCCCAATTGCATCTGGAAGGCGGCTTCCAGCACGGCGGGCGGGGCGATATCCAGTCTTGCCTGACGGTCCTTCGGCTCGACCGCGGTGACAGTGCCAAGGCTTTCCAGCAAGGCGCCACCATCGACCGCGGCCTTGACCGTGGCCGCCTTGGCCGCAAGCGCTGTGGTCAGCGCGGCGGCGCGGGCGGCTTCGGTGACCTTGTCGATGATCTGGTCCAAAGGCACCGGCGTGGGCGGCACGGTTTGCAGCATTTGCAGCGACACCAGCCCGCCGTCGTCCAAAATCACCGCCTCGGGGAAATCGCCTTCGGCGAGTTTCTCGGCGGCGGTTCTGAAGGCGGCATAGTTGGCGATATCGTCGTTGTCATCGGCACCGGGGGCATAATCGGTGGTGCCAAGGGTCATCGCGAAATCCTTGGCCAGATCCTCCAACGAGGCGCCACCAGCCAGCGCGTCGTCAATCGCCTCGACCTTGTCGGCAATGGCGACGGTGGCCGCTTCGGTTTGCAGCGCCAGCAAAAGATCGGGTCTGGCGGCTTCATAAGGGGTTTCCTGTGCTGCCAGAACCGCGTTCATGCGGAAAAGCGCCGGGCCAAGCGATGAGGGCAAGGGGCCAACCACGCCCGGGCCTGCAAGGCCAAAGACAGCATCACCCGCCTCGGCAAGCTCGGCCTTGGTCACATCGCCCATATCGACATCGTCCAGTGTCAGACCGCGGTCCTTGACCAGATCGTCAAAACTGGTGCCTTGGTCAAGGCGCGCCTTGGCCTCGTCGGCGGCGGCGTCATCGGGATAGACCAGCCTTTCGACAAGGCGCTTTTCAGGGATCATGAATTCCGAAAGGCGGGCGTCGTAGGCGGCTTTGACCTTGTCTTCGGCCACCTCCATGCTGGGGGCCAATGTGGCAGGCAGCAGGGCGGCATAGTGAATGCGCTTGGCCTCGGGGCGGGTGTAGTTGGCAATATTGGCGTCATACTGTGCCTTGACCTCGGCTTCGGTCGGGGCGGGCAGGGGGGCGTCAAGCGCCGCCTCATTCAGCACCAAAACCGAAAATCCGCGCTTTTCGCCCGCCCATGCAAAAAGCGCATCGGTCAACGAAGCGGGCGCAACCGTGCCCCCCGCAACAGCCCCCGTCAGCAGCGAACGCGCCAGATCGCGGCGCAGGCCGGTTTCGAAATCGGCCTCGTTGGTGCCGTTCTGGTCCAGGGTCAGCGCATAGGTCTTGCGGTCAAAGCTGCCGCTGATGCTTTGAAATGCGGTAATCTTGCCAAGCTCGGCCGCGATGGCCTCATCCCCGACCGAAAGGCCGACGCGGGCGGCTTCATCATCCAGTGCGGCGCGGTTTATCAGCCCCGAAAGCGCCTGCCGGTCAATCCCCAAGGCGCGGGCATCCGAGAATGAGACCGCCGTGCCAAACTGGCGCGACAGCGCGTTCACCTGGGTTCGCACCTCGCGCGCATAGTCGTCGGCGGTGATTTCGACATCGCCCACCTTGCCAATCGCCGCAGTACCGCCGCCAAAGTTCTGAACCCCGAAACCGCCAAGCCCGGCCACCAGCATGGCAATCAGGATCCAAGCCATGACGCCGGCGCCATTCTTTTTCTTGCGGGGGGCGTCTTCGCCATCGGAGTGGTGCGGAGCTTTGGACATGGGATTTCCCTGTTTGGGCGGCTTTGCGGGACTGTCTAAGTGGTCAGGCGCGGGGGGGCAAGATGGGCTTAGGCCCGCCAATGCGCCAGACGGGTAAACATCTCGGCAATTCCAGTGGAACCGGCATTGGCAAAGGCAATGCGGATCTGCCGTTTGCCCGCCTGTGACCCTTCGGGCTGGAACATGGTGCCGGGCAGCATCAAAAGCCCCGCCTCGGCCACCAGCCGTTTGCACAGCGCGTCAGAGGCCATGTCGAAAGGATGCTCGACATAGGCAAAATACGCCCCGCAGCCCAAAAGCTTCCAATCGGGCAGGGCGCCAAAGCCCCCGACCATGGCCGCACGGCGGGCAAGGATCTCGGCGCGTTCGCCGGCCACCCATTGGGCAAGGTTCTGCATGCCCCAAAGCGCGCCGATCTGGCCCAACTGGCTGGGGCAGATGGCCACGGTATCAAGAAATTTCTCGATCTCGGCCAGACGGTCGGCCCCGGCCACCACCGCGCCCACGCGGTGCCCGGTCAGCCGGTAGGTTTTTGAAAAGCTGTAAAGATGGATGAAATCACGCGCCCAATCGGGATCGGTGAACAGGTCATGCGGCCGGCCGGGCCGGCTGTCGAAATCGCGGTAGGTTTCATCCACGATCAGCGCCAGCCCGTGGCGGCGGGCCAGGGCATGGAACGCCGCCAGCGTTTCAGCCGGGTATTCGCTGCCGCCGGGGTTGTTGGGCGAGACCAGCACAAGCGCGCGGGTGCGGTCGGTTATCAGCTTTTCCGCCTCGGCCGCGACGGGGATCAGCCCTTCGCCTGCGGGCAGCGGCACGGTTTTGACCCCTTGCATATCAAGCCACATCTTGTGGTTGAAATACCACGGCGTCGGCAAGATCACCTCATCACCCGCACCGGCAAGGGTGGACATGACGGCGCAGAAGGCCTGATTGCAGCCTTGGGTGATGGCCACCTGTTCGGCACCAATAGTGCCACCATAAGCCGCCGACCATTGCGCCGCGATTTCGGCGCGCAAGGCGGGCAGGCCCAGAACCGGGCCGTAAAGATGGGCGTCGGGGTTGTTCAGTGCCGCCTCTGCCAAGGCTTGGCGAAGGCCCAGCGGCGGGTTTTCCACCGGGGCGGCCTGGCTTACGTTGATAAGCGGGCGTTCTGGCGGGAAGGCGACCCCTGTCAACCAGCGCCGCGCCTCCATCACCGGAGGGGCAAAAGTGGCGGCCATCGCAGGGTTCAAGGGGTGGGTCATCGGGCAGCGCCTTTCGCGGGCCGCACAGTTGCCCTTATGAGCGCTTGTGCTGGCATCTGAGTTTACCGCCCGATTTGTCGCGAGATTGGCGCGGCTTGCAAGCCCCCTGAGCGCACCGATCAGTCGACCCGCTTGCAATCGTAATAGCGCTCGGGGTGCTGGGTCATCTCCCAAGTGCCGTAATTGCCCGACCCATCAACGTTGTCCTCGCAATACCACGTGCCGCCGCGGTCACCGTCGTCGGTGACGACAGCCTGAGTCGCGGATTGGCTTTCTTGCGCGTTGCAATAGGCTTTCCAATCCTTCATTCGGTGGCCCAATTCAGCCAAGAGCGCATAGCCGCCAAGCCCGTAGGTCGTGCAATCGCTGGGCACAAAGGGGCGGTCAGTCCGGGCCGATGATTTGGCCGATGCCTGGGTCGTTGCGGGTTGCGCGGGCTTGGACTGCGCGATCACGTTGCGCCCATCGTCGCAAGTTCCAGCATTGGTGGGGTTTTTCAACTCGCAGCCGTCGCCTTGGTTTCGGCCCTCATCCGCATCGGTGACAATCAGCGTCTGGCGTTTTGGCGCGGGTTTTCCCAAATCCGGGCCCGAGGCCGCCAACTGGTCTGTCACAGACACACATCCTGCAAGCACAAGCGCCAAAGGCGAAAAAACAACGGCGATACGCATTACCATTTACCCCCGAACCACACAACGTGGGGGAGTAAATCAAGAAAACCTACATCTGCAAAGCACTATTTCGAACCCCACGCCAGAAGGGCTGGCGGCCCTCAGTCTTTCCCGCGGAAGGGCTGGACGTATTGCAGCGCCATGTCCCACGGAAAGAAGATCCAGGTGTCCTGGCTGACCTCGGTGATATAGCTGTCAACCATCGGCTTGCCCGAGGGCTTGGCGTAGACGGTCGCGAAATGGGCATTGGGGTAGAGGCTGCGCACCAGTTCCAGCGTCTTGCCGCTGTCGACCAGATCATCGACAATCAAAATGCCCGTGCCATCGCCCATCAACTCGGCTTGCGGCGATTTGATGACCTGTGCTTCGGCCCGTTGATCCGCCGCGCCGCCGCCCAGATGATAGGATTTCACCGAAATCGTATCGACCACCCGGATGTCCAGCTCGCGGCTGACGATCATCGCGGGCACAAGGCCGCCGCGGGTGATGCCGACCACGGCCTTCCAGGCCCCACCTTCGCCCGGCCCCTTGCCATCCAACCGCCAGGCAAGCGCGCGGGCATCGCGATGGATCTGGTCCCAAGACACGTGGAAGCCCTTTTCGTGCGGCAGGCGGTCGTTCATGGCAGGCTCCCCTTCAGGTTGCGGCGATCTTGACCCCAAGCAGGGCGAGAAGCCCGCCGAAGCTGCGGTCGATCAGGGTTTTCAGACTGATATAAGTGGTTTTGGACCGTTCAAACGAAAAGATCCGGGCAACCAGAATGTTCCAGATGGTTTCGTTCAGAAAGACCACAGCCAAAAGCGCGGCATAGACCCACATCGGCGTGCCTTGTGGCACGGTGCCGACAAAGATCGCCGAAAACAGCACGGCCGGTTTGGGGTTGGCCAATTGCGTCACCAAACCCAGCCGAAAAGCCGAAACGGCCGAGCGTGGAGGGGCGGCATCCTTGCCCATGTCCAGCGGCTGATCGGCAGATTTCCACATGCCCCAGGCCATCCAGATCAGATAAAGCCCGCCGGCGATTTTCAGCACCCACAACAGCACCGGGGCGGCCTGAAAGACGATGTTCAACCCGAACAGCGCGGCCATGGCCCAAAGCACGCCGCCAACGCCAATGCCCGCGGCCAGAAAGGCCCCCGTGCGCAGCCCTTCGGTCACGCCCGTGCGGGCCGACATCAAAACCGCAGGCCCGGGGCTGATGGCGGCCATCAGGTGAAGCAGGGCTACGGCAAGAAACGCGGCAAGCGTCATGCCTCACCCTTTTGGGCTTTGGCCGTGACCACGTCGATATCGGGGGCATCCACCGCCTTCATGCCAACCACATGATAGCCCGCATCGACATGCAGGTTCTCGCCCGTGGTGCCAGAGCCCAGATCCGACAGCAGGTAAACCGCAGCCTTGCCGACCTCGTCTTGGGTCACGTTGCGGCGCAGGGGCGAATTCAGCTCGTTCCAACGCATGATATAGCGGAAATCACCAATACCCGACGCGGCCAGCGTCTTGATCGGGCCTGCCGAAATGGCGTTCACGCGGATGCCGTCCTTGCCAAGGTCTTCGGCCAGATATTTGACCGATGCCTCAAGCCCGGCCTTGGCCACGCCCATGACGTTGTAATGCGGCATGACCTTTTCGGCACCGTAATAGGTAAGCGTCAAAAGGCTGCCACCAGGGTTCATCATCGCGCAGGCACGCTGGCAGACGGCGGTGAAGGAATAGACCGAAATGTCCATCGTCATCAGGAAGTTCTGACGTGAGGTGTCAACATAACGTCCGCGCAATTCGCTTTTGTCGGAAAAGCCGATGGCATGGACCAGAAAGTCGATCTTGCCCCATTTCTCGGCCAGCGCCGCGAAAAGCCCGTCCATCGACGCCTCATCGGTCACGTCGCATTCGACAAAGGTGTTCATCCCGATCGAGGCGGCAAGCGGTTCAACCCGCTTTTTCAGCGCCTCGCCCTGGTACGAAAACGCAATCTCTGCGCCATGGGCGGCCAGTTGCTGGGCGATGCCCCATGCAATCGATTTGTCATTGGCCAGCCCCATGATGAGGCCACGTTTTCCTGCCATTAGTCCGGTTGACATTTGGTCGTCCTCGCCCACCCTTGATTGTGACATCGACGTGTAGGCGAAAGACTGTCCGCTATCAAGGGCGGGCAATCGGGCCGAACACAGCAGAATGCACAGGAAAGGCAGACAGATGAGCGACCGGACAGGCATATTTTCAGGCGATGATCCCTTTGCCTTGGCGCAATCCTGGCTGACCGAGGCGGAGGCGACTGAACTCAACGATCCCAACGCAATCGCACTCGCCTCGGTCGATGCAGATGGCCTGCCGAATGTGCGGATGGTCTTGCTGAAGGAAATCGAACCTGCAAGCGAGGGCGGTGGCGCTTTTGTCTTTTACACCAACTATGGCAGCGCCAAGGGTCAGGAATTGACCGCCAGCGGCAAGGCCGCCTTTGTCATGCATTGGAAATCCCTGCGCCGGCAGATCCGGGTGCGCGGCACTGTTGTGCGGGAAGAGGGCCCGCAGGCGGATGCCTATTACAACTCGCGTTCGCTGCAGTCGCGGCTTGGGGCTTGGGCCAGCAACCAGTCGCAGCCGCTTGCCTCGCGCGGGGCCTTGATGGCCGATGTTGCCAAGATCACGGTGACCCATGGCCCGATGCCAAAGCGCCCGCCGTTCTGGGGGGGATTCCGAATTCTACCTGTGGAAATAGAGTTCTGGGCCGATGGCCCGTTCAGGTTGCACGACCGGTTCAAGTGGACTCGCGCTTCGCAGAAAGATGAATGGAAAGTTCAACGCCTCAACCCTTAATTTTCACGCTTCGTGAACGGTAAAAGCTTGAATTCTGACCGAAAGTGTAATGAAATTGACTTGCAAGTCATGTCGTTTTGGCGGAATGAAATGGTCACGGGCTTTATCTGGGGAAACGGCTCTAAAATGACGGAAGATCAAGAGATCCTGGACACGATCCAGGGCGAAGTGAAATGGTTCGATCCTGCAAAGGGTTTCGGGTTCATCGTCGCCGACGGTGAGACTTCGGACATTCTGCTGCACGCCAATATCCTTCGGAACTTCGGGCAGAACACAGTTGCGGATGGCGCGGGCATCACCGCGAAAATCCAGCGCACGCAACGCGGTATTCAGGCCGTTGAGGTTCTGAAGATCGAGCCGCCAGCCGGTGCGCCCTTCCCCTTGGCCGATGAGGCGATTGGCGAATCCATGGCCGATCTTGCCGCTTTGCCCATCGAAGCGGCCCGGGTAAAATGGTTCGACAAGGGCAAGGGTTTTGGCTTTGCCAATGTTTTTGCGCGCAGTGAAGATGTTTTTGTTCATATTGAGGTTTTGCGCCATTCTGGCTTTGCCGATCTGCAGGCAGGCGAGGCGATCGGCTTGCGCATCGTGGATGGCAAGCGGGGACGCATGGCCGTACAGGTCTTGTCATGGGATACCGCAGCGCGCGTCTGACACTGGCTTTGGCGGCTGCCCTTTGGGGCGGCTGCGCCTGGGCTGAGTGCCTGGAAGATCACGTTGAATTCCGCACATCCTCGGGCGCTGTGCAGCGCTTTGCCGTAGAACTGGCCGATGACCCTGACGAACGGGCGCAAGGGTTGATGTTCCGCGAAAACATGCCGATGGCTTCTGGTATGCTTTTCGTCTTTCCCGAACCCAAACATGCAACCTTCTGGATGAAGAACACGCCTTTGGCACTGGACATGATCTTTGTCGATGCCACGGGCCGGGTCAGCCATGTGCACCCAAACGCCCGGCCGATGGATGAAACCTTCATCGATGGCGGCCCGGATGTGGCCTTTGTGCTGGAGATCAATGCAGGCCTTGCCGGCCCAATGGGCATAGCCCCCGGGGCCGCGATGCGCCACCCCGCGATCGGGGCTGCAGCAATCTGGTCTTGTGACGCGCCCTAAGGCTTTTCAATCCCGACAAAGCGGGTTAGGAAGACCCGCGTCGGGGCGTAGCGCAGTCTGGTAGCGCGACGGTTTTGGGTACCGTAGGCCGGGGGTTCGAATCCTCTCGCCCCGACCATTTCATTCCATTCACCGTAAAAAGTGGCTTTTGCCATGGCTGGCCAAACCGCATGGCCTGATCCACATTGCTTTTGCGGCGGTTGCCAAAACGGGGCGGCCTTTTCGCGAATTGTCGGGGGCAAAAGGGAATCAGCATGATCGGGTTTGACAACACATGGCTGCGCAGCCTGCCGGGAAGTTTTCTGCGGCTTGATCCGGACGTGGCACCTGATCCGAAACTTGTGGTCTGGAATGGCGATTTGGCGGCAGAGTTGGCCCTCTCGCCAGAGGTGCAGCGCCATGCCGCCCGATGGTTTTCGGGGGCCGAAGTGCCGCCAGGTGCGGAGCCGGTTGCGCTGGCCTATGCGGGTCATCAGTTTGGCGGCTTTTCAGCCCAGCTTGGCGACGGGCGCGCGCATCTGCTTGGCGAAGTGCTTGGCCCTGACGGGCGGCGCTGGGATATTCAGTTAAAGGGATCGGGCCGAACGCCTTTTTCGCGGGGCGGCGACGGCAAGGCGGCCCTTGGCCCGATGCTGCGCGAATTCCTGATTTCCGAATCCATGGCCGCGATGGGCGTGGCGACCACCCGCGCGCTGGCGGTTGTCATCACGGGCGAGACGGTCTGGCGCGATGGTGGTGCCTTGCCCGGTGCTGTCGTTGCGCGGGTGGCGGCCAGCCATATTCGGGTGGGGTCCTTTCAGTTCTTTGCCGCGCGGGGCGAAGACGACAAGCTGCGCGCCTTGATGGATTACACCATCGCACGGCATTATCCGCAACTGTCGCCCGGCGATGGGCTTGGGCTTTTTGATGCGGTGACGCGGGCGCAGGCAAAGCTGATCGCACAGTGGATGGGGCTGGGTTTCGTTCATGGCGTGATGAACACCGACAATATGGCATTGTCGGGCGAAACCATCGACTATGGCCCCTGCGCCTTTATGGATGCCTATGCGCCCGGCACGGTCTTTTCCTCGATCGACAGGCAGGGGCGCTATGCCTACGGCAATCAGCCGTTGATTTTGGGTTGGAACCTGGCGCGGCTGGCCGAATGTCTTTTGCCGTTTTTCGATGCGGATGAGGCGCGCGCCGTAACGCTGGCCAATGAACGGTTGGGCGCAATCGCCGAGATCTACCGGGATGAATTCCTGGCTGTGATGGCGGCCAAGCTTGGGCTTGGCGCGCCCGATGCCGCGCTGACCGATGACTTGCTTTTGCTTTTGCCGGGCGAGGATTGGACGCAGTTTTTCCGCGCGCTGAGCGAGGGCAGGGCCGTTGCCCCGGCGCTGCAAGATTGGCAACAGCGCTGGCGCGCCCTTGGCCCCGATCTTGCGGCGATGCAACAGGTTAACCCGGTGGTGATCCCGCGCAACCATCTGGTCGAGGCCGCTCTTGAGGCGGCAACCTTGGGCGACATGGCCCCTTTCACCGCCCTTTTGGCCGAACTGCGCCGTCCCTTTGCCCCAGCCGCCGGGCGCGAGGCCTTTGCATTGCCCGCGCCTGAAGGCTTTGGAAGCTATGTTACCTTTTGCGGCACTTAAGCGCGGCTTTGCCGGGCCTTGCCGCCGCCGCACCTGCCGGCGGCTGCTGCAAGCAAAATGAAAAACCCGTGCCCGCAGCACCTTGGACGGTTGACCGACACGCCCATAGGTCGCACTGTGCCGCCCATGAACCCGCGTTCCGATATCCATGACCGGCTTGCTGCCTCGTTGCGCGAGGCACGCAAGGCGCGTGGGCTGAGCCTGGATGCCGTTGCAAAACTGTCGGGCGTTTCGCGCAGCATGGTCAGCCAGATAGAGCGCGGGGAATCTTCGCCGACGGTTGCGACCCTGTGGAACCTGACGCAGGCGTTGCAGGTGGATTTTGCCGGGCTTTTGGAAGGCAAGCCAGAACCCGGCATCGTGGTTATCCGCGCCGCCGCAGCCCCTGTCATTCTGGGGCGCGGCAAATCGGTGTCGATCCGCATCCTGTCGCCCGCC
>JAIOXV010000013.1 GCA_021741465.1 Paracoccaceae bacterium | reverse complement strand
CATCTGCCGACACCGACACCAGTGCCGCGCCGACCTCAAAGCCGACGCGCGACAGAACCCGGGCCTCGACGGAACCAAGGCCGTAAAGGCGCAAAGGCACGTTCTTTTCGACCGATACAGCCGTCACAGTCAGGGGGCGTTCGGTCAGAAACCAACCCGCCGCCGCCAGCCCAACTAGCGCAACCGCGCCAAGGATCCAGGTTCTGCGCATCGCTCAGCCCTCAGCCCGGCGCATGCGGTTGATCAGGCCGTCTTTCAGCACGAAGTGATGATAGAGCGCCCCCACAACATGCAGCGCCACCAGCGCCAACAGCACAATCTTCAGCACTTTATGGCCCTGCGCGGCCAAATCGACCCCGCCGAACCAGGCCATCGACCCGCTGAGCGGCATCAGGATCATCAGCGCGTAAAGGCCGACATGGGCGGCCTTTGCCAAGGCGCGCTGCGCGGCACTTTCACCGACCATGGCAGGCGCGCCGCACCGCGCCTTGATCGACAGGCGCCACAACGCGAACAGCATGACCAATGCACCGCCTGCGACATGGGCCAGAACCAGCGGGTTGAAGGCGATTTCCACCCCCTTTGCGGCAGCGTCCCACGCGGCGGCGATGGCGTCCTTGAACAGGTATTGCTGCACGATCAGCAGGGCCGCGCCCCAGTGGAATGCGATCTGAAGGCGGGTGTATCCTTTGGGGCTTGGCATGGCGGTCCTCTCGCTCTGGCGAATCAGCTTGCTTGCCTTGCAGATTATGTTAGTGATTACTTACTTACAAGAGGTGCTCTATGTTACGTCGCAAATCTGCCGAGGATCGCAAGACCGAAATCATTGCGGCCGTTCTGGATCTGGCCGACCGTATCGGCCCGGACCGGCTGACGACCAATGACATCGCGCAAGAGGTCGGCGTGACACAAGCCGCTATCTTCCGGCACTTCCCGACAAAGGCAGAGCTTTGGACCGCGGTCGGGGACGCCATTGCGGATCGGCTGGAATGCGCGTGGCAGCAGGCTGTGACGAACAGCGAAAACCCGCAAGCGCGACTAAAGGCGCTGATCGCCGCGCAGTTGCAGCAGATCGAGCAAACCCCCGCGCTTCCGGCCATTCTGCACTCCCGCGAATTGAACGTTGACAATGCGGCCCTGCGCGACCGGTTTCGCGGGGTTCTGATGAAGTATCAGGCGTATCTGGTGGCAAACCTGCAGGCCATGGCCGAAGCCGGGTTGATGGGGGCGAGCGTTCAGCCAAAGGATGCCGCCGTGCTGCTGACCTCGCTTGTTCAGGGTATCGCCATAAGGTGGAGCCTTGGGTCACGCAGCTTTGACATCCTGCCCGAGGGGATGCGCCTGCTGGAGGTGCAATTGGTCCTGTTTGCCTGCAAGGAGGGGCAGAAATGAAAACTCATCACATCGCCGGTGCTGCGGCCATCGCCTTTGGTTTGTTGACGCTAATCTCGGGCGGATCGGCCCTGTCCGGCGCGGTTGACATGGGGGCCGTTGTGCCCTTTGTCCTGCGGTTCAACTTCATCGCGGGGTTTGCCTATGTTATCGGGGGCGCGCTTTTGATGATCGGGCATCGGCTTGGGTTGCCCGCGGCGCTGATCATCCTGATCGCAACAGCGGCGATCTTTGCCGCCTTCGGCTGGCGGGTTTTGGCAGGGGATGCCTTTGAGATGCGCACGGTCGGGGCCATGACACTGCGGACATTTTTCTGGGCTGTGATGGTGTGGGTTGCCATGAAGGCACTGGGCCGCACAGGGCGCGTGTAGCCAAGGCTGATCTGACAAAAGTCAAGGACAGCCGCTGTTTTGCAAGGCTTGCATAGACCAAGGCGCTTCCCCGCCCGTGCAGCTGTTCCTGAAAGGATATCCCATGTTGTTCCGCCTGATCGTCGCTGCCGCCCTTCTGTCATCGCCTGCCTTTGCTGGTGATGCCGCCAAAGGTGAGGCTGATTTCAAGAAATGCAAATCCTGCCATGCCATCACTGCCACTGACGGCACCGAAATTGTCAAAGGCGGCAAAACTGGGCCAAACCTGTTTGCCGTTGTTGGCCGCCAGATCGGCAGCGTTGCCGATTTCAAATACGGCGAGTCCATGGTGGCTGCAGGTTCCGATGGCACCCTCTGGGACGAGGCAAGCATCGCTGCCTACGTGGTCGATCCGGCCAAATGGTTGCAGGACAAAACCGGTGACGCGGCGGCCAAATCGAAGATGACATTCAAGCTGGCCAAAGGCGGTGAGGATATGGCGGCCTATCTTGCGACGCTGAAATAATGAAACGGCAGAGGGGCTCTACCGCCCCTCAGTCATCCTTCCGCCTGCCGTAACAGACTGCGAACCCAGCGGGCCGCGGCCCAAGTCGCAGGCAGACCCAGCGGTAGCGACAGCCAAAGCGCCGTCAGCGGCGACAGCGCCGCAAGGCCGATTGCCTGCCCCAACAGCCCCAGCATGAACAGATTGATCGCCACCGCCGAGGTGGCAAACGGCCACAACATCACCCCCAGCTTCCACAGGCTTTGATGTGGATTGGGCGCGCTAGTGGCTGGTGCCGTCTTCGAAGGTGATCTTGTTCCAGACATTGTATTTTCCGGCAGGCTTGCTCATCGGCAAGCGTTTGATTTCTTTGAAGGTCGCCGCGTCATAGACAATCACCGCGCCATCCATTTCCCAGATCGACACCAGCGCATATTTGCCATTACGGGTGAATTCGGTATGGGCCACGGTCTTGCCCGGCTCGGGGATCAGGGTTTGCACTATGTCCAGCGATTGTTTGTCGAGGATGTGGATATGGCCCTTGTTATCGCCGGTAAAGACATCGGCCCAGACATAGGGCGTGTTGGCGTGGCTGCGCAAAAAGAACCCCGGACCGTCGGTCGGAATCGTTTTCACCAATGACCAGTCGGTCATGTCGATCACCGACAGCATGCCTTCGGTCAGGTGTGGGGTGGCCATGACTTTGTGGCCGTCACGATCCCATGTGATGCCAGACCCTAGATGCGGCATGCCGGGCAGGGGCAGGCTGGCAATCTCGCGCCCGACATCCAGATTGACCACAACCCCGGTTTCAGCCTCGCGGTTGGTGCCGATCAGGTTGCGGTAATCTGGGCTGAAGAAAAAGTCATCCAAGGGGGCAGACACGGCAATGCGGCGGCGGGCGAAAAGGCCGCGTTCGACGCCCAATGCCTCTTCCATGCCGTTTTCGTTGGAGTGAACAAGGCCCTCGGAATAGGGACCGCCGTCCTCATTGGTGGCAATCTCCCAGATCTCGGGCAGGTCTTTCAGGGCCAGCACAAAGGTTTCGCGCTGCGGTGCCTGATATACGGCGGCAACCCGGCTGGGCGTACCATCGCGGCCCATCACGGGAACCACCTTTTTCACCGTCAGATCAGCGGTTGACAGGATGGTCAGCGTGGTCGGCAAGTAATTCGCCACCGCCAGCCATTTGCCATCCGCACTCATCGCGATGTTGCGGCTGTTCAGACCGGCTCGGATGCGGCCGACTTCTTTAAGGCTCCAGATATCGTATTTCTGCACCCAACCATCGCGCGACATGATGAAGACAAAGCGGCCGTCTGGGGTGAACTTTGGCCCACCATGTACGGCAAAGGGCGTGGCAAAGCGGTCAAGCACGGCAAAGCTGTCACCGTCCAGCACCGACACATGATGATCGCCGGTTTCCACGACCAGCGTGATGTTCAGCGGATCGCCAGTGAATATGGGCGCGGTGGCGGGGGTGTAATCGGTCATCTCGCGGGTCGCGGCGATGTCGGTTTCATTCCAGACCGGGGGGGTGGCAAGCGGCGAAGCAATATAGCCCGCCACCGCCGCGATGTCGGCAGGCGACAGCGTGTTGGCAAAGGCGGGCATCTGGGTGGCGGTGCGCCCCTTGGCGATAAGGCTGGTCAGCGCGTCGCCCTTGATGCGCCCAAGGCTTTCAGGAATCAGCGCGGGGCCCGTGCCACCCAATCGTGTGGCCGCGTGGCAGCCTGCGCACTGATCGGCGTAGATCATAGCACCATCGGGCTCGGCAAAGGCTGGAAAGGCCAGCAGGCTAAAGAAAATTATGCGCCGGATCATGGCTTTTCCCCCGGAACGGCGTGACGGTCAGGCGGGCGGCGTCGCCCGCGCCAATCTCGGCATTGGTCATATAGCAAGCCGGATCTTCGGCCCAGGGATCGCCCGTCACCTGCAAGGCCCGGATGCGGGTGTTGCCACCGCAAACCGCCTGAAACGCACAGGCACCGCAGCGGCCTTTCAGGGGGCGGGGGCGTTGGCGCAGGGTGGCCAGCATGGCATCATCCCCGGTCCACAGCGCCGAGAAACGGTCGGCTTTCACCGAGCCCACGGTGTAATCCGACCAATAGGTATCAGGATGCACTTTGCCTTGCGGGTCAATATTGGCCACGCCAAGCCCACTGGAATTGCCGCCCCATGCCTCAAGATGCGCGCGGACATGGGCCGTCTGTTCCGGGCTGAAATTGTCAGCGACCCATTGCAGAAAATACACCGCATCGGCGTCGTTGTTACCGGTGACAACCTCCAGCGGGTGGCCGGATTTGATCGCCGACCAGGCCCGCTCCAGCAGAACATCCATTGCCGCGCGGGTGCGGGCGTGTTCGGTATCCTCGCCCCGGTGCTTGTCGCCGCGCCCGGCATAGACCAGATGCGACAGATAGAATTTGTCCACCCCCTCGGCGTCGCACAGATCCAGCATGGCAGGCAGCATTTCGGCGTTGTCTTCGGTGATGGTGAACCGCAAACCCACCTTCACTCCGCGCGCCTTGCAGGCCCGAACCCCGGCCAAAGCATCGGCAAAGGCCCCATCCACACCGCGAAACCAATCGTTTTTCGCGCCAATCCCGTCCAAGGATATACCAACGTAGTCAAACCCCAGCGCTGCCACCCGGTCAGCATTCTCTCCGCCCAGTTTGGTGCCATTGGTCGACAGCGACAGATGCCGGAAGTTCAGTGCCCGCGCCCGTTCGGCCAGATCCCAGAAGTCAAACCGGCTAAGGGGTTCGCCCCCCGACAGGATCAGGGCCGGAATGCCAAAGCCCGACAGATCGTCCAGCACACCCATCGCCTGATCGTGGCTAAGTTCGCCCGGAAACGGCACATCGGCACTGGTCGTATAACAGTGGCGGCATTTCAGGTTGCAGGTGCGGGTCAGGTTCCAGATCACCACCGGTTTCACGCCCCCCGCCGACACCCGGCGGCGCGGTGGGGTGGGGGTGACCAGTTCCTGCATGTATTGCGTCAGGCGAAACATCAAAGGCCCCCTTCAGTCAGCCGCAACCCGGTCTTTTTCAAAATCCGAGTGGAATACAGGATATCGGACGCCCGGCAGGAAGGCCCCAACAGGGTGGCAATCTGCGTGCGCAGGGCTTCCACCTCGTCCCGGTTGTGGCCGTGGATCATGGCAAACAGGTTATAGGGCCAGCCGTCCGCGCGTGGGCGCAAGTAGCAGTGCGAGACAAACGACAACGCCCCAACCTGCGCGCCCAGATCAATTGCGCGGGCGTCATCAATATCCCAAACGCTCATCCCATTGGCGGTCAGACCCAGCGCATAGTGATTGGGCGCAATGGCCACACGGCGGATGACGCCTGCGCCCTGCATCGCGGCCATGCGGTCGATCACGGTGTCCTCAGAAATGCCCAGCCAACCTGCAACCTCGGCAAAGGGGGCGGGGGTCAGCGGCAGGCCGCCGGTGGTGGCGGCGATGATCCGGCGGTCAAGATCGGGGATGGTCATGCAGTCACCTTAAAGCCTATGAAAAACTCGTGCTCCTTGGGGAACAAAAGCACCGGCAAGCCGGCTTCGCGTTCGATCCGGTCCGCCGTTTGCCTGATCTGCGCGGCCTTTTCACAGGCCAGCACGAACCACATGTTCAAACGGTGGGTGCGTTCATAGTTATGTGCCACCTCGGGGTGTGCATTGACCAAAGTCATGACGGCGTCAAAACGGGTTGCAGGCACCGCCATCGCGCAGAGGCAAAAGGCACCGCCCATCGCTTCGGCGTCATAGAACGGGCCGAAACGGGTGATCGCGCCGATTTCGCGCATCGCTTGGATGCGGGCAATCAGCGCGTCCTCGTCCAGCCCTAAATCTTGGGCCAAGGCGGCAAAAGGGTAGGGAACCAAAGGCAGGCCGTCCTGCATCCGGTTTAGAATGGCGCGGTCAGTAGAATCCAGCGCATCTGGGGTCAGCGGGGTGCGGCGCAAAGGTGTCATGCGGCGGTCCTTTCCAGCAATGCCCCGGTTTGTTTGAAGCAGCGGGTTGAGAATAAAACGCGGTGATCGGCGCGGGCCAGTGCGGGCAAAGCGCGGGCGGCTTCCAACACGGCCAGTGCGTCGGCGCGGCTTTGGCCGTGGATCATTGAAAACAGGCCATAGCGCCACAGGCCCGGCACCGTCTGGCGCTGATAACACAAGGTCACGCCGGGCAGGGCGGCAAGGCTGCGGCCTGCGGGTTCCATGTCTTGCGGGGCGACATCCCAGACCACCATCGCATTGGCCGCCCAGCCAATCGCGCGGTGGCGCACGATCACGCCGATGCGGGTCAGGATGCGGGCGGCAGACAGGGTTTGCAGGCGGTCCAGCACCTGCGCCTCGGTCCAGCCAAGCTGTGCGGCGACGGCGGAAAAGGGGGCAGCCACCAGCGGCAGGCCCGAGGACATGATCTGCAACAACGGGCGATCAGCGGGGCGCAGCGGGGTGTCATCATGGGCAACATCGGTGGTCAATGCCGTCCGCACGCCTGTCAAGCGAAAGCCCAGGTCGATGTTGAAGGCCCGCAGCAAGGGCAGCGACAGCACCCTAAGGCCTGTCCGCGCCGCGATGCGGTCTAAAGAGGCTTGCAAACCCGTGGCATCGGGCGCTGTGGCGACGAACCACAGGTTCCAATCATCCTCGCGTAGGTAGGAATGATTGACGCCGGGTTCTTCGTTCACCAGCGCGGCCACTGCATCAATCCGCGCCTCGGGCACCGCCAAGGCGGCAAGCGTGCTGGCCCCCGCCGTATTGGGCCGCACCGTGCCACCAACCCGCGCCACCCTACCTGCCGTTTGCAACTGCGTCAGGCGGGCGATCACTTCGGCCTCGTCAATCCCCAACGCTGCGCCCAGCACGGCAAAGGGCTGCGGCACCAGCGGAAAATCGCGCTGAAATTCATCCAGCAGGCGGTGATCCAGCGCGTCCATTATTATAGCCCCGTCTGATGGGCGCGGGCGGTAAAGAAGATGCCCGAAGGGGAGTCGGCGGCAATCTCGCCCACCTTTTCGCGGGTCTTGGTGTCATAGATCAGCACCCGGTTGTCATCGCGAGACGAGATCCAAACCTCGGCCCCGCGCGGGGCGAATTCCATGTGCAAAATGGCCTTGCCGGGGGTCAGGGTGGCGACAACCTCATGGGAACGGCTGTCGACCACCTGCACCACGTCATTCAACGGCGTGGCAAAGTTGACCCAGACATAGGGGCTGGCCGGTTGGGCGATGATGAACACCGGCTGGCCATGCATGGGGGTTGTGGCGGTCTGGGTCTGGCTTTCGCGGTCCACCCACAGGATTTCATGCCGACCGACAGCGGGCAGGGCATATTGGCCTTCGGTAAAGGCCCAGCTTTGCAGGTGGGGCATCTTGTAGACCGGCATATCCTCGCCCGTTTTTCCGTAGTCGGTCAGGAATTTCTGCGGCGGGGTTTCGGGGGCCCACAGATCAAAGGCAGTGACGCCCTTTTCGCCGAACAGACCCACCAGAAAGGTATGCGCGTCATCGGTCAGCACGGCGTCAAAAGGGTTTTTCCCGGCATTGCCGATCATGGTGACCACCGGTTCTGCGCCCGAAAAATCACCCAAAAACACCTCGCTCGTGTCCCAGACCGCCCAGGCAAAGCGCCGCCCCGGCACATCGACAAGGCCAATGGTCTTGCCCGCCGCCGGGATGTCGGCGACCAGCGCCAGGGTGTCGGCATCAAACACCTTGACCCCGCCGGGTTCATAGTTCGACACGGCGACCAGTTTGCCATCGTCCGAAATCGCCCCGCCGATGGAATTCCCCGCCTGCACGGTGCGGGCGGCGATGGTTTGGGTCAGCAGATCAACCTTGGTCAAACCACCATCGCGGCCAAACACATAGGCAAAGCGTTCGTCCGGGGAATAGGTCATCGTGGCGTGGCTAAGGTCGCCCAAGCCTTCGATCCGCCCTATGGCGGCACGGTCGGACCGGTCGATCAGCACAAGGCTGCCGGTCGCGCGTTCAATCACCAGTCCTAGATCACCGGTGGCGGTTTGGCCAAAGGCGGGGGCGGCAAGCAGCAATAGCGACAGGATCAGCGGGCGCATGGGTTAGTCCTTTGATTTCAAATAGCTGGCAATCCACAGCGCTTCGTCTTCGGTCAGAAGCGGTCGCCATGGCGGCATGGCGGTGCCGGGGATGCCGTCAAGAATGATCAGCGCCAGACCGTCGGGGTCAGCATGGGCCAGCGCGTCACGGGTCAGGGGACGGCCAAGACCGCCCTTCAGCGTCAGGCCGTGACATGATCCACAGTCTTGCAAGACCAAGTGTTCCAAAGCGCGGGCGCGGGCGGGCGGCACCTCGGCCTCTGCTGGCATCACAGTAAGGCAAAGAGCCAAAAGGCTACGCATAGGCCGCCATCCCCGCACCTTCACAGGCAAGGGCGGTGGCCAGCAGGGCGGGTTCATACAAGGACACCACGCGGCCGATGATAAACAGAACCGGCGCTTCGGGTTGGGCATTGGCCACGGCGGCGGCGATGCCCGAAAGGTCAGACAGCACCCGTGTTTCACGCGGGGTGGTGGCAGAGGCCACGGCCAGAACCGGGGTGTCGGCGCACAGCTCATGCGCCATAAGGCGGTTGGAAATCTCGCAGATGTTGGCCACGCCCATATAAACTACCAGCGTCGTATCGCCGCTGGCCAGCGAGGCCCAATCCAAATCCAGCGCGCCATCTTTGGCACGATGCCCGGTGACATAGCGCACACCGGTCGCCAGCCCGCGATGGGTCAAAGGCACGCCGGTAGAACAGGCCGCCCCTTGGGCTGAGGTGATACCCGGCGTGTAATCACACGGGATGCCCGCCGCACGGCAGGCCTCGGCCTCTTCCGATCCGCGACCAAAGATCAAGGGGTCGCCGCCTTTGACGCGGGCCACGCGCAGACCTTGGCGGGCAAGGTCCACCAGCATCGCATTTATGCCATCCTGCGGCACCTTATGGGCCTTTGGCAGTTTGCCCACATCAATCCGCGGGATATGGGGCGGGATCAGGGCCATGATTTCGGGGCTGACCAGACGGTCATAAACCACCACATCGGCCTGAACCATCAACCGCAGGGCGCGGCGGGTCAGCAGATCGGGATCGCCGGGACCAGCACCGATCAGATGCACAAATCCGGGCAGGAAATCTTGGGAAAGGTCGTTCATCGCTTGCACCCCGGCTTGCTGGCGGAAATTGAGGGAAGAGAGAGGGAGGGGGGCGCGCCACACGACCCCCCGCCCATCGGGGCCAACCCCTAAGGGCCGGCCCCAATTCGGTTTTAGTAAACGTCACCGCGGGTGTTAAAGACGTTGAACTTGCCGGTCGGGGTCACAAGGCGCGGGTCCTTGATGACCTTTTTCAGCTCCAGCGTTTTGTCATCGACCACAACGATGGCCGATTCCTTGTCCTTGGCGTTCCAGACAGAAAACCAGACCTCGGTGCCGTCCTTGTTGAACTCGGGCTGCACGACGCGCGGCTGGCCTTCGGGAATACCGGCCCATTCGGCGATTGGCAGTGTCACCAGTTCCGGGTCCACATCCGCCGCGCCCATCTTGGAGATGGTGAACACCGCAACCGAGCCCGAAGTTTCGGCGTCGGGGTTCAGCGTGGCATCGGTGTAAAGGTGATCCGAATTCGGGTGGGTCTTGATGAACAGCGACCCGCCACCAAGGGCCGGGAAGCTGTCAACAATCTTCCACGCCTGATCCGGGTGACCTTCGGGATCAGTGCCGATCAGGGCAACCGATTCATCCCCAAGGTGACTGGTGGCCCAAACCGGGCCATGCACCGGGTGGGTAAAGTTCGCCCCACGCCCCGGGTGCGGCGTTTGCCCGCCGGTTTCGGTGATCGCGGCCAGTTTGGATTCTTTGGTGTCGATGACCACCAGCTTGCCCCGTGCATTGGCCGCCGTGATGAAATACCGCTTACTACCGTCCAAACCGCCGTCGTGCAGGAACCGCTCGGCCTCGATCTCAACCGTTTTCAAGTTCTTCAGGTCGGTATAATCGACCATGATGATCTTGCCGGTTTCCTTCACGTTGACGATGAATTCCGGCTTGTAATGGCTGGCCAGAATAGCGGCAACGCGGGGTTCGGGGTGATAGACCTGCTCGTCATAGATATTGCCACGGGTCGAGACGATCTTCTTCGGCTCCAGCGTGTCGCCGTCCATGATGACGTATTGCGGCGGCCAATAGGCACCGGCGATGGCGATCTTGTCTTCCCAGCCTTCGAATTTCGACGTCTCGATCGAGCGGGCTTCCATGCCGATCTTGATTTCCGCCACCGGGGCGGGCACTTCCATCCACAGGTCGATCATGACGATCTTGGCATCGCGGCCGATCACGAAGAGATAGCGGCCCGAGGCTGAAATCCGGCTGATATGCACAGCGTAACCGGTGTCGATCACCGTCTTGATTTCATAGGTCGCCCCATCGATCAACGCCACCTGACCAGCATCGCGCAGTGTAGTGGAAAACAGGTTGTCGATGTCCCAATCGTTCATCTTTTCTTTCGGGCGATCTTCGGGTTTGACGATCACCTTCCAGCTGGCCAGCATTTCCGGCATGCCGAATTCCGGTGGTGCTGGCGGTTCCAGCAGCAGATAGCGCGCCATCAGGTCAACATCGGCTTCGGACATATCGCCCGAGGTGCCCCAGTTCGGCATCCCGGCGGGCGAGCCATAGGTGATGAAGCTTTGCAGATATTCATAGCCGTTTTCACGGGTGATGTCGGTGGTCAAAGGCTTGCCCGTTGCCCCTTTGCGCAACACGCCATGACACCCGGCGCAGCGTTCAAAGTAAATCTGGGTGCCCTTCTGGAACTCCTCTTGGGTCATCACGGGGTCGCCCTCTTTGCGACCGGGGATTTCCACTTTGATCTGACCCAACGTGGTCATCGAAGGTTCATAGGCGGCGGCGGGGCCGTCGGTGTGGTCTGCCGGTTTTTCCTCGGCATAGACGGCGCCTGCGAACAGGGCAAAGGCCATGGCCGCGCTGGACATCAGCACGTTCCTGGCAGTGAAGGCTCGGCGTTTCATGGAATTTCTCCGTTCCGCTGGTGAGGCTGAACGGACCTTGGACCGGCCTCTGAGTCGCCTCCTTGACTTTCGTTAAGGCAGGGCAAAATCCGCGAGGGCAAAGTCGGCGCAGGAAACCCCGGGGGGTCTTGATGCGATTTCTAACCGTGTTGGCGCTTGCCGTTTGGTCATTCGTGGCGCCAGCGCTGGCCGAAAAATCCGGCTTTAACGCGATTGTGGTGGCCGATCCCGGCGCTGATCTGGCGGCGGGTGTGATGGGCATTTCCGGCCCGGTGCAAGTGATCCGCAATGACGCAGGCGTGCCCGGTTGGGATGTTTCGGCCAATGGGCAAACCGTGGGGCATCTTGCGTCCACTTGGGAAGTGGCGGGGTCTGTGGGCTATTCGGGCCGTCCGCTGGATGTGCTTGTGGCCATCTCGCCTGTGGGGCGGATCACTGGCGCGCGCCTTATGCAGCACAATGAACCTGTGCTGACGCTGGGGATTTCGGATGCTGATATTGCCGCCTATGTGAGCGGTTTTGCGGGTTATGACCTGACCGCCCCTGCCGGGACCGGCTTGCGCCAACCCGGTGTGCCAGATGTGATCAGCCGCGCCACGGTGTCCACCGGGGTTATCCGTGACGGCATCCTGCGAACCGCCCGCACCCTTGCCATCGGGCGCGACGTGATCGCGGCAGGGGGCGGCATTGACCGTCTGACCTTTGCCCCGATTGACTGGGCGGGATTGCTGGCAATGGGGGCGCTGTCCGAGGTGCGTGTCACCATGACCGAGGCGGCGGCGGCGCTAAGCGGTGCCAAGGTGCCAATTCCCGGTGGGGATGGCCCGTTTCTGCATCTCTGGACCGGGCTGATCGACGCGCCGACCGTGGGCCAGAACCTGCTGGGCCAGCAAGATTTCACCAAAGCCATCGGCAACCTTGGCCCCGGTGAAACCGCGTTGATTGTTATTTCACAGGGCCTGCAGTCGCATCGCGGCACCGATTGGAAGAAAACCGGCATCTTTGACCGTATCACGATCAGCCAAGGCAATACCCGGTTTCAACCGACCGAGGCTAGCTATCAGATGCTGAAACGGCTAAAGGCCCCCGGCGCTCCCGAGGCCAAGGAAATCAGCCTGTTCCGCCTGCCGCCCGCCATTGACCCTCTGTTGCCGATCCGGGTGGAGATCACCGCCAGTCGCGACACCGCCGCCGCCCCAGTATCAATGACCATCGCTACCGATTACACCCTGCCCACCGCCCTGCGCCTTGCGCCCGATGCCGAACCCGAACCGCTGTGGCGCGCGATATGGCAGGCGAAGCGGTTGGAAACCGCCGTCGTTGCGACCATGCTGGCCGTGTTGACGCTGATCCTGTTCGCCCAGGAATGGATCACCCGCCGACCCCGTTTGTGGCGCACCGGGCGGATATCCTTTTTGCTGACCACGCTGATCGTTCTGGGCTGGGGGCTGAACGGGCAGCTTTCCGTGGTGCAGGTCATCGCTTTTATCCATTCGCTGCTGAATGGGTTCCGCTGGGAAACCTTCCTGATTGAACCCGTGATTTTCCTGCTATGGGGCTTCACCGCGCTGGGCATGCTGTTCTGGGGCAGGGGGGTCTATTGCGGCTGGCTGTGCCCGTTCGGTGCGCTGCAAGAGCTGACCAACAACGCCGCCGTTGCGCTGGGCATCCGCCAGATCGCCGTGCCCCAAGCGGTGCATGAACGGCTGTGGGTCATCAAATACACCGCCTTTGTCGGCATTCTGGCGTTGTCGTTCTATTCGATGCACGATGCGCTGGTCGTGGCCGAGGTAGAGCCTTTCAAGACCGCGATCAGCCTGCGGATGTGGCGGGCCTGGCCGTTTGTTCTGTTCGTGCTGGCGCTTTTGACCGCCAGCCTGTTCATTGAACGGTTCTATTGCCGCTATCTCTGCCCCTTGGGCGCAGGGCTGGCGATTTCGGCCAAGCTGAAGGTGTTCGACTGGCTGAAACGCCGCCCGCAATGTGGGCGCGAATGCCGGTTGTGCGAAACCAAATGCACCGTGGGCGCGATCGACCCGCTGGGCCGGATCAATGCCAATGAATGTGTGCTGTGCCTGCGCTGTCAGGTCATCATGAACGACGGGGCGGCTTGCCCGGTGCTGAAGCGCCGCGCGCGGGCAGAAGGGGGGGCGGCATGACCGTGTTGGCGCGCTTTTTCGGCGATGGATTCCGGGTTTTCTTTTTCGCGGCGGGGCTGTTTGCGATGCTTGCGATGATGGTCTGGGCCGGGTGGTTGGGGGTGCATGCTTATGGCGGGATGGTTGACCTGCCAACCTCCGCCGCCCCGCATCTGTGGCACGCGCATGAGATGATCTTTGGCTACGGCGCGGCAGCAATGGCCGGGTTTTTCCTGACCGCCGTGCCGAACTGGACCGGCGCGCGGGCCGCGCCGCAAATATTTAACGCGGCGGTGGCTGGGCTTTGGCTTATGGGGCGGGTGGCGGTCTGGCAATCGGCCCAACTGCCGGCCGGGCTGGTTGCGCTGATCGATCTGGCCTTTGTGCCGGTGCTGGCGGCCAAACTGCTGGGGCAATTGCTGAAGCGGCCAAAGCCGCAGCAGATGATCCTTCTGGCCATGCTGGGGCTGTTCTGGTCAGGCAATCTGATGACGCATCTGGAATGGATAGGCCTGACCGCCGACACACTTTGGGCAGGTCTGCGGGTTGGGCTGTTCAGTCTGGGCGCGCTGATCATGGTGTTGGGCGGGCGGGTGACGCCGGGCTTTACCCGCAACGCCATGGTGCAATCGGGGCGCGAGACCGGGTTGCCGCGCAATCCCATGCCTTTGGCCGCCACCGCCATTGCGGCGGCGGTTGCGGTGCCCTTGGGGCTGATGACCCGTGCGCCGGATCTGGCGCAGGGCCTTGCCGCCCTGATCGCCGGGGGCGCGGGCCTGCTGCGCGTTGCGCTGTGGCGCGGCGGTTGGACCACAGGCAAACCGATCTTGTGGACCCTGCACTTGTCTTACGCCCTGAATGCCGTGGGCTTTATGGCCTTTGGCCTCGCAAACCTCGGGCTTGGGTCCGAGGTGGCCGCCCTGCACCTGTTGGGCATCGGAGGTGTGGGTGGCATGACGCTGGCGGTCATGTCGCGGGCCACTTTGGGCCATAGTGGGCGGGCCTTGCTGGCACCCGGACCGGTGGTTTTGGCCTATGTGATGGTGCCCTTGGCGGCTTTGGCCCGATTTGCGGGCTCAGCCTGGCCGGGGCTGTACTACCCCGCCATCTTTACCGCCGCCGCCTTGTGGTCCATGGCCTTTGCCCTGTTCACGATTGCCCTGTCGCCGGCCTTTTTCGGCCCGCGCCAAAACCGCCCAACGCCAAAGGTTGCCAAATGATCACACGCCGCCGCTTTATCGCCCTGTCTGCTGCGGCTTTGGCCGCGCCCGGCTATGCCCCCACCCGGCATGACTGGCAGGGCGTGGCCCTTGGGGCAGAGGCGCGGTTGGTGGTTTCGGGCGCCACCGATGCCCAAGCCCGCCACGTCTTTGCCCGCGTCGTATCGGAACTGGCACAGGTCGAGGCGCAGTTTTCGCTTTATCGTGACAGCGCCCTGACCCGGTTGAACCGTGATGGCCGCCTGTCGCATCCTTCGCTGCCGATGCTGGACCTGTTCGCGCTGGCAGACCAGGTCCATAAGGCCACGGGCGGGGCGTTTGACCCGACGGTCCAACCGCTTTGGCTGGCCATGGCGACAGGCGGCAACCTGACCGCAGGCCGCGCCGCCATTGGTTGGGACCGCGTTCGCATTGCCCCTGACGAGATCAAGCTTGACCCCGGTATGGCGCTGACCTTCAATGGTATCGCCCAAGGCCACGCCGCCGACCGGATCGCAGCCCTGATGCGCGCCGAAGGGTTCGGCAATGTGCTGATCGACATGGGCGAGGTGCAGGCGCTGGGCACCCGCCCGGACGGCGGGCCGTGGCGCGCGCTGGTTGGGGGGCCGGGGGGGGGTGCCCTTGCTGATCTTGATCTGCAAGACCGCGCCTTGGCGACCTCATCGCCATTGGGAACCCGAATAGGGTCAGGCGCGGGCCATATCCTGCACCCCAAAGGCCTGCCGACACGCTGGCAAACCGTGGCAATAAGCGCGCCCTTGGCCGCCGTGGCCGATGCCCTGTCCACCGCCGCCTGCCTGCTGGACCGCCCGGCAATTGACACCGCCTTGGCCGCATTCCCCGGCGCGCGGCTGGAACATCTTTCCTGACTGAAAAGCTGCGACAAAGCCGGGCCGCTTGACTTTCGTTAAGGCCACCATGCCCGCCCAAGCTCACAACAGCGTTACCTGAAACCGCCACGGGAAGGATTCGCAATGCGCGAAATCATGACCAAGAGCATGGCCCGCAACATCTTTTACGGCGGATCCCTGTTCTTTATACTTATCTTCATCGGGCTGGCTTGGAACAGCCACCGCTATATCGTCACCACCTCCACCGATGCGGCCACGCTGACGCCTTCGGTCGCGGCGGGTAAACACCTGTGGGAAAAGCACGCCTGCATCAACTGCCATTCCATTCTGGGTGAGGGGGCCTATTTCGCGCCCGAGCTGGGCAATGTGATGACCCGCTGGGGCGTGCAAGATGACCCTGTCGCCGCCATGGAAAGCCTGAAGGGCTGGATGGACGCGATGCCTACGGGCATCGAAGGGCGCCGCCAGATGCCGCAGTTCAACCTGACGGACGAAGACTATCGCAACCTCGCCGACTTTTTGCTGTGGACCAACAAGATCCGCACCCAAAGCTGGCCCCCGAATGATGCGGGTTGAGGAGGAAAAATCATGAAATATCAAAGTCAAAAGATCGCACTGGTCTATTTTGCCGTCGCCATGGCTCTGTTTACTGTGCAGGTCAGCCTTGGGCTGGTCATGGGCTGGATCTATGTCGACGGCACCTTCCTGTCGGAAATCCTGCCCTTCAACATCGCGCGGATGCTGCACACCAACAGCCTGATCGTCTGGCTGCTGCTGGGCTTTTTCGGCGCCGCCTATTACCTGATCCCCGAGGAATCCGAGCGTGAAATCCACTCGGTCAAAATCGCCTATCTGCAACTGGCGATCCTTGTCTTGGGCACCGCAGGCGTGGTTGTCACCTATTTCTTCAACCTGTTTGAGGGCAGCTATCTGTTCGGCAAACAGGGGCGCGAGTTTCTGGAGCAACCCACTTGGGTCAAAGCCGGCATCGTCGTCGCCGCCCTGTTGTTCCTATACAACGTCACCATGACGGTGCTTGCGGGCAAGAAAACCGCGATCACCAACATCCTTTTGTTGGGCCTTTGGGGTCTGGCGCTGCTGTTCCTCTTCGCCTTCTACAACCCGGTAAATCTGGGCTTGGACAAGATGTATTGGTGGTTCGTTGTCCACCTCTGGGTCGAGGGCGTGTGGGAATTGATCATGGCCGCGATCCTGGCATTTCTGATGCTGAAACTGACCGGGGTTGACCGCGAAGTGGTGGAAAAATGGCTTTATGTCATCGTCGCCACCGCCCTCTTTTCCGGCATCCTCGGCACCGGCCACCACTATTTCTGGATCGGCACGCCGGGTTACTGGCAGTGGATCGGCTCGCTGTTCTCGTCGCTAGAAATCATCCCGTTCTTTGCCATGATGTCCTTCGCCTTCATCATGGTCTGGAAGGGCCGCCGCGATCACCCGAACAAGGCCGCCTTGCTGTGGTCATTGGGTTGCGCCGTTCTGGCCTTCTTTGGGGCGGGCGTCTGGGGGTTCCTGCATACGCTGCACGGGGTGAACTATTACACCCACGGCACGCAGATCACCGCAGCGCATGGCCACCTTGCGTTCTACGGCGCCTATGTCTGCGTCAACCTTGCGATCATCACCTATGCTATGCCCAACCTTCTGGGCCGTGATCCCTACAATCAGGTGCTGAACATGGCGTCGTTCTGGCTGATGTCGGCGGGGATGGTGTTCATGACGGTCACGCTGACCTTTGCCGGTGCTTTGCAGACCCATCTGCAGCGCGCCAACGGTGACACCTACATGAACGTGCAGGATCAGCTGTGGATCTTCTACGCCATGCGGTTCGGGTCGGGCATTGCCGTGGTCCTTGGCGCGCTTTTGTTCATCTATTCGGTCATGGTGCCGCGCCGCGAGATTATCTCGCGCGGTGTCAGCACCCCGGCGGAGTGATGGATATGGATGGAACTCAAAACCTGAAGGGGGCGGCGCAAGCCCCCTTCTACCGGCCCCAAGGCGACGAATGCGAAGTGTTTCGCGCGGCCTTTGACAACCAATTGCCGGTGCTGCTGAAAGGCCCGACAGGCTGCGGCAAGACCCGTTTTGTGGCCCATATGGCCGCCCAACTGGGCCGCCCCTTGTATACCGTCGCCTGCCATGACGACCTTTCGGCGGCTGACCTGATTGGCCGCTATCTGCTGAAGGGTGGCGAGACCGTTTGGGTCGATGGCCCGCTGACCCGCGCCGTGCGCGAGGGGGCGATCTGCTATCTGGACGAGGTGGTCGAAGCCCGCAAGGACGTGACCGTGGTGCTGCACCCCCTGACCGATGACCGGCGCATCCTGCCGATTGACCGCACGTCCGAGGAGTTGGAGGCCGCCCCCGGCTTTATGCTGGTGGCCAGCTATAACCCCGGCTACCAGAACATCCTGAAAACGCTGAAACCGTCCACCCGGCAGCGCTTTGTCAGTCTGGAATTCACTTTCCCGCGCCCGGAACACGAAATTCCCGTGGTGGCGCGCGAAAGCGGGTTGTCCGAGGATCGCGTCAAGCCGCTGGTCCGCCTTGCGGGCAAGTTGCGCGCGATGAAGGGGCAGGACCTGGAGGAAGGCGTGTCCACCCGTCTGGTGATCTATACCGCCACCCTGATCGCCCAAGGCATGGCGATGGACCGCGCCATCCTTGCCGCCATGATCGAACCCCTGACCGATGACGCAGATACCAAACGCGGGCTCCTCGATCTTGTTCAAGCCGTTTTCGGGTGAGGCCGGCCGTGAACAAGCTCGATCTGGAACCATGGGAGCCCGAAGAAACCATCGGGAAGCTGTGGCACGCCTACGCCAGCCGCCTTGACGCACCAAGCGTTTACGACGGAGCCCGTGTTGACCTAAGCCAGGTCAGCGGGCGGCTGGCGGTTCTTTTCCGCGGCCTTGGGGGGGACGCTTCGGTGCAGATCAAGGCGGTGGGGGATGAGACCAGCGCGCACCGTCTGTCCTTACGCCGCTTTTTGGGAACCGAGGCCGAGGCGACCCCCCGCACCAGTTTTGACGGTGCGGCCCTGCGCCTGCCCGGATCACTGGCGGTTTTCCCGGCGACCGAGGCGAATGCAGCCCTGTATCTATGGCTGACCGCCGCCGCCGCCCATGCGCCCGACTATGCCCCCGAAACCGACCCTCTGCGCGCCGATCTGGTCGCCCTTCGTGCCGCCAAAACCATGGTCGACATCACCCTGACCGAGGCCCCCGGCCTGCGCGCGCTTTACGCCGATCTTTGTGCTGCAACCCTTTCCTTGCGCCAAACCCCGCACCTGCCGGACGCCGAACGCACGGTTGAAGCGGTGTTGCGCCACTTGCTGGGCGATCCCGCCCCCTTGCGCCCCAAAGCCGCCCGCATGTGGACCGCCGTTCAGACCGCAGATTTCACCCCCTACTGCGCCCCCCGCGGCTATCGCCCCTTCCGCCCCGTGGCGCTTTGGCCGCTCTTGCGTGCCACCGACCGCTCGGAAACCACGGCTGTTGAAACCCGCGCAACCGAGGGCACGCCTGAGGAATCCGAAGGCAACAAAACCCACCGCGCCCGCCGTCGCCGCGCCGATCAGGCCGAACGCAGCGATAGCTTTATCCTGCACAAGTTTGAGGCGCTGTTATCCTGGGCTGAATTCATCAACCTGAACCGCCGGGTTGAGGATGACGAAGACGATGACGCCCAAAAGGCCGCCGATGACGCGGAGGAAATCGGCCTTGGCCAGATTTCCAAGGCCCCCGCCACCCGCCTGAAACTGCACCTTGATCTGGCCCCCGAAGACGTGGACCGCGAGGCGCTTTCGGGCATTTCTACCTATCCCGAATGGGATGTGCGAACCGGCACTTACCTGCCCCATCACGTCAGGGTGCTGACGTCCGACATTACCCCGGTTGCCGCCACACCCCCGTTTCGGGACGATCCGCGCGCGGCCGTCCGTATCCGCGCCGTCAAACGTCAGTTCGAGGCTCTGCGTCCCAGCCGAATTTCGACCACTGGCCACCCTGACGGCGATGAAGTTGATACGGACCGGGCGGTGCGCGCGCGGGTCGATTTTTACGCAACCGGGCAGGAGGATGACCGCATCTGGCGGCAAACCCGGCCCCAGAAACGCGATTTGGCGGTGCAGGTGCTGCTGGACGTGTCGCGGAGCACCGAAAGCGCCATTCCCGGCCACGGCCACGGTGGGCGGTCAGTGATTGATGTGGAACGCGAGGCGCTTGCGGCGCTGTCATGGGGCCTGTCGGCCTGCGGCGATGACTTTGCCATCGACGCCTTTTCCAGCCTGAAACGCGACCGGGTTTACATCCAATGCGCCAAACGCTTTGGCGAACCGATGTCGGATGTGGTCGAACACCGCATCGCCGCACTGAAACCGGGGCATTACACCCGCCTTGGCGCCGCCATCCGCCACGCCAGCGCCGGACTGTCGCAACAGGCCCGCAAACGCCGCCTTTTGCTGGTCATCACCGACGGCAAACCCAACGATCTGGACCATTACGAAGGCCGCCACGGCATCGAGGACAGCCACAAAGCGGTGGTGGAAGCCCGCCGCATGGGTCATGCGGTCTTTGGCATCACCGTGGACCGCGACGGCAAAAGCTGGTTTCCGCGCATCTTCGGGCAGGGCGGCTTTGCGTTGATCCCCAACCCTGAAAAGCTGACCCAAGCCTTGCCCGAGATTTACCGCCATCTGGTCGGCGCATGACAGACCGGGCCAGCCTGTTGGACGATCTGCCCGGCGATCTGATGATCTGGGTGTTGATCGTGTCGGAACTTCTGGTCTTTGGCGCGGGCCTTTTGGCCTTTCTCGCGGTGCGGCTGACCGATCCTGAGGGTTTTGCCGAAGCCCAAGACCACCTGCACCGCGTGGGCGCTGGGGTGAACACGCTGATCCTGATCACCTCGGGCTGGCTGGCCGCGCGGGGGGCAACGGCGGCTGAGCAGGGCCAGCCCTCAGCCGCGCGCCTGAACCTTTTGGCGGCGGCGGCTTTGGGGTTGGTGTTTCTGGGCAGCGAGTTTGCGGGTCTGTCGGGCCTTGGCATCAGCACCGAAACCCATGCCTTTTACACCTTCTACTTCCTGCTGACCGGCTTTCACGCCGCGCATGTGCTGGCCGGGGTCTTGCTGCTGGCTGGCTTGTCGGTCCGTCCCACCCCAGACGCCACCGAAAACGCCGTGGCCTTCTGGCATATGGTCGATCTGGTTTGGGTGATCTTGTTCCCCGTGATCTATCTGGTGCATTAGGATGGAGTTAACCCGCACATGGGCCCTGTTGATTGGCCTGTCCTTGGGGTCAACCTCGCTTGCCGCGATGGGCAGTGCAGGGCATGGGGCATTGGGCGCGATCTTGCTGCTGGCATGGGTCAAATCGCATCTGATCCTAAAGCATTTTCTGGGCTTGGGCCGCATCCCGCCGATCTTGCGCGGGTTTGACATTGTGACCGGGCTGGTCATGATGGCCATGTTGGCGCTGGGATTGGCTGGATAAACAATGGCTTGGGTTGAATTTGCACTGGCGCTGGGCCTGTTCTTCATCTCGCACCGTATTCCGGCGCTGATCGGGATCAAGGCCCCGCTGACCGCAGCCCTTGGGGCGCGCGGCTATACCGTCCTGTTCAGCCTTGCCTCAACCGCGCTGTTGTTTTGGGTGATCTTTGCCGCGGGCCGCGCGCCCTATGTTGCCCTGTGGGACCATGCGCTGTGGCACCGCTGGACGGTTAATATCGCCATGCCGCTGGCACTGGCGCTGATCGTCTTTGGCACTGTCGCGCCCAATCCCTTTGCCTTCGAAGGCCGGGCCACCGGCTTTGACCCCGCCCACCCCGGCATTGCCGGGCTGACACGGCAACCGCTGCTTTGGGGGCTGGCCCTGTGGTCAGGGGCGCATCTTTTGGCCAACGGCGATCTGGCGCATGCCCTGCTGTTTGGCAGTTTTGCGCTGTTTTCACTGGCCGGAATGGGGCTGGTGGAACGCCGCCGCGCTGGCAGTATGGGGCAGGCCGAGTGGCAGCGTCTGACCGCCCATACCGGCCTTGTGCCTTTCGCTGCGCTGCTGTCAGGCCGCTGGCATCCGCGCGCGCGCCCTTCGCCTTGGCGCGCGGGTCTGTGGCTGGTGGTCTGGGCCGGGCTATGGCTGCTGCATGCGCCGGTAATCGGCGTTACACCCGCGCCCTAGGCGCGAAAGGCGGCGGCGAAAGGTTCGGGCAGCTCAAATTCCGCCAGAGCCCTTGTGCGCCCAGCATCCGACATCTTGCGCGCGGTCTTTTCCACTATTTTCAATAGGGCATCGGGGGCATGTTTCCCGGCAAAGGGCTGAAAATACCAACGCAGGAACACAAAACAGATCACATCCTCCAGCGCCTGCACATCCGCGTCGCGCTTGATGCCTTCCTTGCGCAACAGCACGCCAACCCGGTCTTGTGCCGCCCTGTCATACCCCGCCTCGGCCATGATGTCCGCCACGCGCACCGCATGCCGCCGCGCCTGTTCGCGCTGCCATTCCAGATAGCCTTCGCGGCCCTGCGCGTAGTCCGCGCGCGGCAACAGCCAGCGTTCGACATGCTGGCCCCGCGCGGCAATGCGCAAAACATCGTTTGCGTGCGGAAACAAGCGGTCCAACTCGGCGCTCATCCGCTGGCCATAAAGCAGGGCGGCGGGTTGCCCGTCTTCAATCCCGGGATCGGCACGGTTTGCGGCGTCAATCAGGTCAAAAGCGCGCGTCAGCATCAGCGCGCCCAAGCCGCCGCCGGGTCTTCCTCGGCAAAGGCACGCAAAGCGGTCACATCGTCAATCACCGCGTTGTTCTGCCTGATGGTCACACCCTGATCGCGCAGTTTGACAAAGGCGCGGCTTAGGCTTTCGGGCTTCATGCCCAGACGCCCCGCAATCAGGAATTTATCATAGGGCAGAACCACTTCGCAGGCACCGATCTCGCAAGGGGCCAGTTCCAGCAGGAATTCGGCCACGCGCTGCGCCCCGGTCTGGGCCTTTAGCGCCTCGACCTGCATGACCAGCGACTGCAAGTGCACATAGGTCGCCGACAGCATCATGATCGCCACTTCGGGATTGTCGCGCAACAGGCGCAGGAAAGCGTCTGCCTCGATCCGGATCACGCTGCAATCTGTCACCGCCTCGGCTGCAACCGGATAGGTATCGTGGCGAAACGCCACCGCCTCGCCAAAACTGCGGCCCTTGGTGAACACGCCGACCACCGCCTCGGCCCCGTTGGGCGCAATGCGGTACAGCTTCACCCAGCCCTCGGCGACGATATAGATCGCCGAAGCACGTTCGCCTTGCATGAAAATCGTGGCCCCACGGTCAAATTCACGCAAGCGCGCGGATGCCAGCACTGTTTGCACCACTGATTCAGGTGCCGAGGCCAGCAGCAACGATTGTCTCGCAACCGCAATATGTTCTGGCTTCATTTGCAAATTCCCAAATACCCATTGCGAAGTATAATCGGCCCACACTTCCTTGGGAACCTGCAAACACCTTTTCATTCGGTAAGCCTTCTTAAGAGCACATCCGCAGAACTGCTGTCTTCAGGCGGCGAAGAATTCTCGTCTGGCAATTTTTCGAATTGATCCTGATACGAAACTTGGTCGACGTGGGCATTGCTGCAGGCTCAGTCGGGCCGAGCGAAGCTGGACACATTTGCCGCCGACAGATTCATTCTAGATTGACTCCGCTACATACGATTCTTTGACTCTGCGCTCCACCAGTCGGATGATCACCAAAGGGAAATCGATGCAACTCACCTGCGAAATATTAGCGGCTAGTAATGCACCTCATCATGGCCATAGCTGCCTTCATAGTCCCGCCATTCGACAAAGACCGAGCGATGCCAGTAGTTGCTGCAGTTGGGCGGGAAACCAAAATCTGAGGCTTCCGGTACGGCGGAAATGCTGCTGCGCCTACGACTGTAGTCCCCCTTTTCGCCGTAGGTTCCCAAGAAGACGGAGCCCCACCTTTCGCACCCATCATGCGGGTTGTGCTGTTGATGGTAGGTAATCTCGAACACCCGGATCGAGCGGACGAAGTCAAAAGCCGCATCAGAAATGTCGACATCGGCCTGAGCGGCAACAAGGATCGGCGCTGCCAAGACACCCGGGAGCGACAAAGCTGCCGGAGGTAGATCGGTTCTGAAAGCGATATCATAAAGGCGCTCAATCGGCCGCTGCTCGCCCCGGAAACTTGCCCGCATCGGACAGTTCCAGATCTGCAGCGGTGGCTCGATTGGCCACGGCGTGATGCGGCGGATGAATACTGCACGAGCATGGGCGCATTCTGCCGAGGCCGGCCAGCCCCCTGCGAGGCAAAGAAGGATCGCGCAGTCGACAGGGTAAGCCATTGCCGGAGTGACGGTTGCGGTTGAGAGACCGACACTCAGGAGGAGGGCAGGGATGAGAGGTTTCACGGGAGGTCCTTCTGAGCTGGCTGGATGTTGAGGAAAGTTGAATAGGCCTCGGTTGCCCTGTGGGCTTCCGACAGGGCGCGATTGCGCTCTGTGTCGAGGCAGGCGATGTGGGTGCTGACGGCCGCAAAATAGGCCTCGAACTCGGCCGCGATCTCTGCGCGGTACTCGGCGAGAACTGAGTCGGGAAGGTCGGTGACCGGCACTTCGGGCGGCAGGCAACGAATCACCTCTGGTTGTGCGAGGGCAGCGGAGTTCACAAACATGACCACAATGATTGCGGCCAGATGCACCGCTCGTCTTTGCGACACACGTGCTCGGCCACATCTTTGAAAAGCACGTAAAGGCTGCAAAACCACCAGTATTTCTTGGGTTTTTCTCAAAGTCTGCGTCTCACAACCTAGCTCCATTTTCACGAGGACCGACCGGTGCAGCTGCCTGCCGGGTACGTCCGCCGGCTCAACCAAAGGTTCGGCTACGCGTCCTTCTTTTATCGTGTTTGTCATTTTTGTATTGAATACGCCATACTTTCTGTTAGGCATCGCTTCATAAGAAAATCTGCGATACAACGTTCCCAACAGATGATCCGAGGGGACCCTATGAATACCAAACGGCGCGCATTGCCTGTCTTGCTGGAACGCGATTTCCGCAAGCTGGCCGCTACCGAAGGAGCGACTGTTGAGATCGAGTGTGTCAGTGCGCCGAACCCCGACGAGCGGTTCTCGGGGGAATGGCTGTTCTATGTTGTCAGCCCCACGGGTGAGCGTTTCCTGCTGGTCACGGCGCTTGCGCGGGAACGCATCGTCAACTCGCCGATCGGCATGTTTGGGCTCGCCTTCGGCAAGCTCAACCTCGATCATCTCGACGTGCCTGCTGTCGCTGGCGCTGTCTGCACTGGCATGCGGAGCCACCCAGGCGGAAGTGATCCGCTGGAACGAGCCGGAAGGGCAGGGCGGTGACATCCAGCTTGTCGCGCTCGATACATCCGTTCTGCGCTACGATGCGCAGGGGCAACTGATCGTTCCTATTCACCCTGAACCAGTTGAAGAAGAGACCCGGGAAGGGGAGGGGGCAGAAGCGGCAGCTGATGTGTCTTACAGCACCAAAGGGGGTGCAGCCCCAAGGGATGTCCTGCCACAGGTCCGGCTGATTGCCACCCGCTATCAGGACCACCCGGCCTTGGCGCGACTGGATCTTACACCCGCCGAATGGTCGGCCTTCTTTCAGGCTATGATCAAGGTCGAGAGCAATTACACCCAAGGCGCTGTGAGCCATGCCGGTGCCCTTGGCCTCGCGCAACTGATGCCCGGGACGGCAGATTACCTCAACGTTGATCCTGCCGACCCCATCGAAAACCTCGACGGCGGCGCGCGCTATCTTCTAGAGCAGATGGCTGCCTTTGGCAGCCTCGAGTTAGCTTTGGCCGCCTACAACGCCGGCCCGGGGGCCGTGCGCAAATACGACGGCGTACCACCCTATGCCGAGACCCAATCCCACATCGGACGCGTGATGGCGGTCTATGACCGCATCCTCACCGAGCTTTAGCCAAGAAGGACTCCCCAAATCATGAAACCTACCCACCTGGCTCTTTTGGGCCTGACCTTTTGCACCCTGGTGTTCGCGCAGTCTGAGCCTGCTTTGGCCCAAGTGGTTTTCACCAAGGCGGAGCGCGTTGCCACAGGTCTGCTCGCATCGTTTCGCGGGGTCTTCGCGACAGCCTTCTTTGGCATCGCCTTCGTGGTGACCGGGTTTTTGGCCGCATTCAACCGCATCAGCTGGGCTTGGGTTTCCCTCGTCGTGGTCGGAGCGTTCCTGGTCTTCGCGGGTCCAGCCATTGTCGCAAACCTGAAATCCTCCTTCAGCTGAGACGAGGCCAGAACCATGGAGAAAAGCGCGGTCATCCTCGGGCTCTCGAGGCAAGCCAAGTTTCTTGGCCTGCCGATGCCCTATGCCATGGCAGTGGGGGCGATGACCGTGCTGCCCTTCATCTTGTTCAAGCCAGTCTGGTGGTTCCTGACCGCCCCAGTCTGGTACGGGCTTGCGCGCGTGGCCACCAAGCTGAACCCGAATGGGCATCATGTCTTTGCCGTCATGATGCAAGTGACGCCGATCGCCATTCTCCGGAAAGGGCGGCGTCATGTTTCTTGAGCGGGAAGGGTTGAAGGGCAGGGCGCGTGCTTTGATCCCGGTGGACCCGAAGATCTATGCACATCTGCCTTATGTCATCGAGCTGGATGACGAGGTGGTGCGCACCCGCGACAACGGGCTGATGATCTCGCTCGAAGTGACCGGCATTGACGGGATCACCTCGGGTGCCTCGGCGATCACCGCTTTGCGGGCGGGGTACGCTCATCTCCTCGACACGCTGGATGAGCGTTTCAGCTTCTATCTGCACAGGATGATGCGCCCGGCTCGGGGCCAGCTGAAACCTATCCACGGCCAGAGTTTTGCCGCCGATATCGACCGGGCCTGGGGTGCTGTGTTGCAGCGCCGCAATCTGCAGGAATCCGTGCTGATCCTGACAGTGGTCCGGCGCCAGGTTGCGCCGCTGGCTGTCCCGCTCTTTGGCAAAGCGGCGGCAAAGGTCTGGGGCGAAGATACCGACCGGCGACACGAAGAATTGCGCGAAGTGGTCTCGATCCTTGAGACCGGACTTGGCGTGAAATCCCACCGCCTCAAGATCAGCGATGGCAGCCTGATTGGCTTTTACGCCTCGCTGTTGACCGGTGAGTTGCGCAACAAACCGCGCAGCCCCTTCGGCATCGTTGCCGAAGATGCCAGCGATGCAGCCATCCAGTTCGGCAAAGGCCAGTTCACGGTGGAGGAGGGGGCAGACACGCCGCGCGTCGGCGCCGTCCTCTATGTCAAATCCTACGCGACATCAACCTGGCCCGGCATGCTGGATGCACTCGGCGCCTCCCGCGATACCATCATCACCCACAGCTATACGCCGATTGAACGCGGCAGCATCACCGAACGGGTGAAACGTCGCGTAGCGCAAATGCGGGCCTCCGAGGACATAGCCGCTACGATCGAAGCGCAACTCTTCGAGGCCGCCGACAAATCTGAAAGCGGCGAGCTCGGTTTCGGCGTCCATCAGATGACCATCACGGTTTTTGCCGGCGATCAGGCTGCACTCGATACCGAAGTCGCCCGCATCCGCGGCATCGCGCATCAAAACGGCATGAGACTGGTCCGCGAGGTCACCGCCCTGGAGGCTGCCTTCTTCGCCATGCATCCCGGCAATATGGATTACCGGGCGCGGGACATGACGGTTTCGTCCCTGAACTTCGCCGATATGGCGGCACTGCATGCTGCCGACACCGGGACCGAAGCAGCGCGCCTGCCATGGCAAACGCCGCTGACTTTGTTTCAAACGTTGCAGGGCAGTCTGCATCGATTCAGCTTCCATGAACCCGGCGACCCGAAAGCCGAGCCGACCAACGGCCATACGCTCGTCTTGGGGAAATCTGGCGGTGGAAAGACCACCACCGTCGCGTTCCTCGCAGCCCAGGCCCAAAGGGCAGGGGGCCGGACGATCATCTTCGACAAGGAAGCCGGTCTCAAGATGGCTGTCCGCGCCCTTGGTGGTCGCTACGCCGAAATCCGCGCCGGACGGCCGACCGGGCTGAACCCGCTTGCCACAGAGTCTGGCGAACGTGGCGAGGCATGGTTTCTGGATTGGCTGGTGGCCCTTCTCGAACAGCGCAGCGGGCCTATGTCACCGCTGCAGTCCGAAGCCGTCAAATCCGCCATTTCTCAGAACGGTAAAGCCCGGGAAGACTTACGGAATTTCCGCGCGTTTCAGGAACTCTTTGGCGATGTTGGTGAAGGCCTCGATCTGGCGCAACGCTTGCGTGAATGGGCCCCTGAGGGTCGCTATGGTTGGGTCTTTGGCGAAGCCGAAGAGCCGGTGGTGGATTTCACCAGCCATGATGTGACGGCGGTCGATCTCACCGAAATCCTCGACCTCGGCACCGAGCGCACCGCGATCCTCGGCTATCTCTTCCGCCGGATCGAGATGCTGATCGAGGAAAAGCGCCCGACGCTCATTCTGATCGATGAAGCCTGGAAGGTTCTCGACGACGAATACTTCGCAAAGAAGCTCTCCGAATGGCTGGTGACGGCGCGCAAGAAAAACGTAGTCGTCGTGATGATGACGCAGTTCCCAAGCCAGATCCGCGGTTCAAAAGCCCGCTCGATCCTGGAAGCGCTGCCAAACCAGCTCCTGTTTCCAAACGGCGAAGCAGCAAGTGGCGACTATGACGGGTTCCGCCTGACCGATGGCGAGTTGGACTTTGTCCTGAGCCCGATCCCGGGCCAGCGGATGGTGCTGTCGCGCACCCCGCGCAGTTCGACCGTGCTGAACGTCGATCTGAAAGCCTTGGGGCCGCTTTTGACAGCACTTGGCGGTGGTCAGGCCGGGCTTAACGCCTTTGGCGCCGACTACGCCGCACGGCCCAAATTCTGGAAGGAATGATTGTCCAATGAAATCGATATATTACATAACCTTGATTATCGGACTCGGATGTTCGGGGCTCGCCGCCTGCACCGGTGTGCCGATTGCCAAAACCAATTGCTGGGCCACCGCTGGGTCCACTGTCACCACTTCTACCAAGGGCGCAAGCCCGGATACGGGCCTCGTCTCTCGCGGCAACACGTCGAGCCTTGATGTCATTCCCTGCGAATAAACCTCTTTGCATGATCGGGGCATTGGCCTTGGGCGTTGCGGTCCTGCCTTGGCCTGCGACGGCGCAAGGCGTGCCGATTGTCGACCCGAAGTCGATCATCCAGCACGGGTTGGAAATCGCTCAGATGTCCTATCTGACCGGCGGGCGCGAACTAGAGGCTGACAAGAAGCGTCGTATCGACGAATTGCACCAGGACCAACTCGACGCGCTGGATGCCACGCTGGCGATGATGACGGGTCAGACACCGTGGATCGGCGATCTCGAAGTGATTCCCGGGGCCGAGGCGGAAGTCCTTTACTCGGTTGAGGACAACAACCCTTATGCCGCCCGGCTTTTCGGCGATGCCAAGACCAGCATCGAAGAGATGATCGTGGCCACCGCGCAGAAATATGCAGGCCACCCTGGTCTTGCCCGCGCCGGGCTGAACCCCGTCGAGTTTCGCATCTGGTTCCAGAGCCTCGTGAAGCAGGAATCCGGGTTTTCCATCGGGGCGCGCAGCCCGGTTGGCGCTTTTGGCCTGACGCAGGTCATGCCGGACACCGCCAAGGATCTCGGGATCTACCCCGCCTATTATGATGACCCGATGCTGCAGCTGGATGGTGGCGCGCGGTACTTCCTGACGCAGTTGAACAAATTCGGATCGGTACCGCTGGCCCTTGCCGCCTATAACGCCGGTCCAGGCAATGTCACAAAGTATGGCGGCATCCCGCCCTTTGAAGAGACGCAAAATTACGTCGTCCGCATCACGGGGTTCTTCAATGCCTATGCTGGCAAGATCACGGGCGTGGATCAGGTTGGCACCTTCGATCCGCGCGACATGGCGATCGCCGAGGCCAGCAACATATCAGACGCAGGGCTGCATTACGGCATGCATGCCAGCGTCGAAATCGAGGCTTCGCTGAAACGGCTGCGTTCCATCATCGAACGCATTCCCACGACCAAATCGACCAAAGAGGCCCTCGATCTCAACAGCTACGCCCGGGCGGAAGCTGTCCGCATTGGGCTCATGGTCGAGCGGGTCAAGGCGGCCCGCGTAAAGGTCGATCAGGCCCGCTACGCCCTCTGGCTGCAAGCCTATGCCGTCGATGCAACATTCATCAAAGTGAAGGGTGGTTCCGAATGATCCGCAATCTTGTCCGGGGTCTTGGCCCTCTTCTGATTTCTGCCGCGATGCTATCCCCTGCCCTCGCGCAGGGCGTACCGACAGTTGATCTGACCAGTATCGCCAAGATCGGCGAGGTGCTGACCGAGGCCAAGCTGCAGGTGAAGGAGATGATCGCCTCCAACCTGAAGCTCGATGAGCAGATCCTGAAGCAGATCGAACAGATCGCCACGCTGAAGGCGCAGCTCGACGCCCTGCGCAACGGGTTGACCCTGGAAGCCTTGGGCATCCCAGACCCGGATACCTTCTTTGACGATATCCTGCCCGATGTCGCCGATCTGACTGGTGGATTGATCGCGGCCAAAGACGGCAGCTATTCCCTGATGACGACCTCGGGCAAGGTCGGCGACAAGCCTGCCGCGCAATATGTCTCGGAGTTCTTCGCTTCGGCCGGGCTTGATGTGGCCACCGTCGATACTCTGGCGAACAGCGACGACGAAGGCGCCGCTCGGATTGGTACGCAAGCCAACACCGCCGCCTTCCTTTCGGCCGCCGCAGAAACCTCCTCTGTCAAGGCCTCGGAAAGCCTCGAGCGGGTGCACGAGCTAGTTCAGGAAATTCCGGACACCGAAGGGCTGAAAGAGGCCATCGACCTCAACACCCGGGTTACGGCGGAGTTGTCGATCGCTCTGGCAAATATCTGGAACATGGAATCCGCCCAGCTGATGGGCATGGGCGAAGCGGGCGTCATGGATGCCGCCACCGCCGCCGAAGAGCAGAAGTTCATCAAAGTCCTTGGGGGAGAATGAGCATGGCCAATGATTTCAAAGTGCGAATGATGGGCGGTGCCCTTGGGCTGTTCACGGTATTCTCGGCCGCAGCTTGGGCCGAAACCCCTGTCCCGGCAGACCTTGCCCAAGAGGACGCCTACCTCGACGTTTTGCCCAAGGTCGAGATACCGGAAGACATCCAGCCGATCCCGGGAGCAGTGAACGAAGAATTCCGCAACTGTGAGGCCTCTTGGCCCGCCGGTTACGCGTTGGCGCGGTCCGGCCCCGAAGCGCGGGCGCTGCGCGACATCTACGGACTGGTCCGCGTGCGCAACGTGATTGAAACGCAGGATTGCGGTTGCGCAGGCAAAGTGGCGAACTGGGAAGAGGTCGAAGCCATCGCGGCTGCATTGCGCGATCATCACGACGTCCAGCGCCTCAGCTGGCAGCAGACGAAGGCGATTGCGGAGGAGGCCGCAACCCTGACGGCTGTCGCAGAAACCATGTGTGGCGGCAGCTTCTGATGGACAGCGTCTCGGCCATCCTGACAACGCTGGATGCGGCAATCACCTCTGCGGGGCGGCAATACTTCGAGGCGACAGCCGGTGCTGTCGGGCCGATCTACACGACACTGCTTGCCCTCCTGCTCGTCATGGTCGGGATCAACGCGGCCCTGAATGTTTACCGGATTTCCATGCGCGATGCGGTTCAACTGTCGTTCCGGATCGTCATGGTCCTGATGTTCGGTCTGACCTGGTCCAACTTCACCCAGATCTATGACGCCGCCAGCAACGGGCTCAGTGCTCTTGCGCTGGAATACTTCCGCTTGGGAGGCGGTGGTGTTGGGGCCTCCGCCACAGCGGCCATGGATGACATGGCGAACATGATGGCCGGGAACGTAGATTCTGTGTCTTCCGCGATGTCTTCAATCATGCGCGGCTTTGTGGCAGCCGTTCTTTACGTGGTGCTGGGCGTCTTGATGGCGGTCTATGTCTTCATCGTTGGCTTCTCGAAGCTGATGATCGCTTTCCTGCTCGGGGTTGCCCCAATTGCCATCGGCGCCACGATCTTCGAGAAGACCAAGGGCATGTTCGAGGCCTGGCTTTCGGCGATGATCGGCTACCTGATGTATCCGGTCGCCTCCGCCGGGGTCATCGTGGCGGTCGTCACCGTTGCCCACGACGTTTTCCGCGAGACAAAGGATGTGACCGACCTCGGCTCCATCCTCGGCTTCTTCGTTATCGTTTTCGTCGGCATCTTCGCCCTGATGGCGATCCCGAATGCCGTGACGCACATCACCGGCCAGATCAGCCTCGCGAGCTTCGCGCCGCAGGCGCTCCGGATCGCAGGCAAGCCGCTAGAAAAGGCTTCCGACTATTCGGCGCGCCGGATGAACGAAGTGCGCTCGGGCTTCATGCACGGCAAGACCGAGCACCACCATTTGCGCGATCAGGCGCGGTCCGATGCTGAGCGCGGCCAAGCCGCAAGGGCGCGTTTGGGTCAATTCATCCGCGACAGTTGACGCTGACGAACTGGCCCACGCCGCACAACTGCCGACCGCGCAAATTCCCATTTTCGGAGCAAGACAATGACAGGCTCAAACCCTGAATTGAGAAGTTTTCTCGAGGCCGAGATGTTCTACGGCGTCAAAAAGCGCGAACGCATCGCCTATGGCGTGGCGGGCGGCGGTCTCGCAATCGGTCTGATGGGCATGATCGCGGTCGTCACAATGCTCCCCTTGAAACAGACCGAGGCCTTCCTCGCCATCGTCGACAAGGACACCGGCGTCGCTGAACGCGTGGTCGCAGTGGAAAAGGCCGGGATAGAACAGGCCGAGGCCATCCGCCAAAGCCTGCTCTTTGCCTATGTCACCGACCGCGAAACCTATGACCAGCATGACAATGAATCCCGCATTCTGCGCGCCTACACCTGGTCCGAAGGCAATGCCCGCCAAGGCCTCGTGAGCCTCTGGACGGAAGGCAACGCCAACTACCCGCCAAAGCTCTACGGCCAGAATTCCAAAGTGGTCATCGATGTTCTGTCGATTACCCCGGTGACGGATACCACCGCGCAAGTGCGCTTTACCAAGACCTGGGTGTCCGATGGCGAAGGCGTGCCCGACCGGATCGGCAAGTTCACCGCGACCGTCACCTATCGCTTCGAGCCGTCCAAACAAACCGCACTCGACCTCGTTTGGCAGAACCCAACCGGATTTCTGGTGACGGATTACCGCATCACCGCAGAAACCTTGGCCCCCACGGAGGAATGACATGACCCATCCCCTGACTCTTCCTGCGCTCGGGCTTCTGATCTCGATGACCGCCCTTCCCGCCTTGGCCGAGACATCTCCCAGGCCCGGCAGCCATGATGCGCGCGTGACCTATGCGACTTATCAGGAGGGGCAGGTTTACCGGATCAACACGCGGCTCAGAAACGTCACCCTGGTCGAACTTGGAACCGGTGAGCAAATCCAGTCGATTGCCATCGGCGATCTGGAAAGCTTCAAGATCGACAAGCTGGAGCGGGCCAACCTCTTCATCATCAAGCCCGTCGTCGCCGGTGCCACGACCAACCTGACGGTCGAGACGCAGCGCAACATCTACTTTCTGCAAGTCACCGAAGGGGGCCGTGGAGAACCGAACTATTCAGTGAAGTTCACCGTGCCGGGCAGCACGCGTGCCGCCGCTGCTGGCAGCGAAATCCCCGCCTCCTTGCCCATGAGCTACAAGATCATGAAAAAGGGCCGCGCTCTGCCCGGCTTTGCGCCAGTCTCAATCTCGGATGATGGGCGCAAGACCACCTTTGTCATCCCACCCGGCGCGCCAATGCCGACGATCTTCCGGGCCGATGCAAAGGGGCAAGAATACTCGGTCAATTCCTCTGTGCGCGGCACCACCATCACGGTCAGCACGCGCTCTGAACGTTGGGTTCTGCGCTATGGCGAAGAGTACGTCTGCGTCACCGCCGAGCCGGGGGTCAGCCAATGAGCGACGAAACCCAGGCCGAAAAACTCACCGCCCGCATGGAGCGCATGAAACCTTCCGAGGCCCTGAAGCGCCGCCGGGGCATAAATCCTTACGCCCTTTCTGCCGTCACAGCTGTTGCCGGCGTCGGCGTCGGGGCCTGGCTGGTTTTGGCCGCACCCGATGCCCCTGCCCCGGCTCCCGCGATCGAGACCGCTTCGGTCAGCGATTTTCAGGGCGATGGCACGGGCACCGATGGCTTCAGCGTCACACGGCCAAAGCCGCAGATCGTCCCGGCAGCACCAGATACCTCGGAGGCAGAACGCTTGCAGGCCGAGATCGAGGCCCTGAACGCCCAGATCGCCGATCTCAAGGCCAATCCGGTGACCGTCACGGATGAGGCCGCACTCGCTGACCTCAAAGCGCAGGTTGCTGCCCTTGATGCCGATGCGAAGGCCCGCGCGGCAGCCCTCTCCGAACTTGAGCGCGAGAACATCCGCCTTCAGACCGAGCTCGAGACCCAGGCGCTGATCGATGGTGACTCAGAAGCTGAAGCGGCCCGCGCTCGTGAAGAAGAACTGGCCAGGCGCAGGCAAGAGGCCGAGATGCTCAATGAGGCGCAGATCCATTCCGACATGGTGGCTCTGCGCTCCAACATGGACATGGGCGGCGAGGCTGGAACTGCGCCCCCTGCCCCAGGTGCGCCGGCGCAAGCGGCCACCGGCGATGATGCGTTTCGCAGGGCTGGGGCCACGGCGGCCGAAGTCCGGCAAGCGGAGGTGATCGCCGATCCAGCCCATACCGTGATGCAAGGGACGTTGATCGAGGCCGCGCTTGAGACCGCGATCAGCACAGATCTGGCCGGTAGTGTCTCTGCCATCGTCAGCCATGACGTCTGGTCGTATGATATGTCCCGGGTGCTGATCCCGCGCGGCTCGCGCTTGTTTGGACGGTATGATTCCGAAGTTGATGCCGGTCAGAGGCGCGTACTCATCGCCTGGGACCGGCTGGTCACCACCTATGGGCAGTCCGTCACCCTTGCCGCCTATGGCACCGACCGCATCGGGCGCTCGGGTTTGCCCGGCACGGTGCGAAACCACTTCCTCCAGCGCTTTGGGACGGCCGCTCTGATTTCCCTTATCGGTGCCGTGCCAACACTGGCAGCCGACAAATACGCGGCCAATGAAGTGGCCTCGGACACCGCCGAAAACGTCGGCACCGATCTCGGGGAAGCGGTCAATACTGTGATGGCCGACTATCTCAGCATCCCGCCGACGATCAGCGTCAATCAGGGCGCGATCGTGATGATCCGCGTCGATGCGGATCTGGCGTTTTACTGATGAGCTATCTCGACACCTATCTCGGGCAGCTTGATGCCGCCCTGTCAGACCCGGCCGTCATGGAGCTGGCAATCAACGCCGATGGGTCGATCTGGCTGGAGCGCGCAGGGCAGATTCACATGACCCCAAGCGGCCTTGCCGCCCTGCCCGCGCGGTCCGTGCGCGATTTGGCTTCCCAGATTGCCAACTCGACCTCGAACACCTTCACCGAAACCGCGCCTCTGGTCTCGGCTGCGGTGCGCTATTGCGATCTGATGTTGCGCTGCCAAGTGGTAGGCAGCCCTGCCGTCTCGGGCGGCACGGTGATCGGCATTCGGGTGTTTCGATCACGGCACGGCGATGTTCGGCGTGTGGCCAAATCCTTCAGCTTTCTGCGGGGTCAAGAAAACTCCCTGGAAGAGGAGCGCCGCGCGATGGTGGCTGAGATCCGCGCCGTATCGGAAGAGGCGGATGTTGAAGCTTTCCTCAGCAAGTTGGTCTCCGAGCGGCTGAACTTCATCGTCTCTGGCGGCACCTCGACCGGCAAAACTGAGCTCGGTCGCAAGCTCTTGGAAATGGTCGCCTCCGACGAGCGGATCGTCACGATTGAGGATTCCCTCGAACTCCTGCCTGGCCAGCCCAATACCGTGAGTCTCATCGCGCAGCGTGACGAGGGTTCACCCCGGTCTGCCGACAAGCTCTTGCAGGCCACGCTGCGCTTGCGGCCTGACCGGATCATCCTCGGCGAATTGCGCGGAGCTGAGG
>JAIOXV010000012.1 GCA_021741465.1 Paracoccaceae bacterium | reverse complement strand
GCAGGCACGTTCGAAGATGTGGCTTTTGCCGTCGAAGATGCCATCATCAGTGCCGGACTGGTGGTCGATCACGTCAGCCACACCGGCGAGATGTTGGAACGCACCCGCGCCGATGTCGGGTCTGACAAGGTGATCTTCACCGCGGCGGATATCTTTTCTTTCTGCTCTGCCAAGATCAGCCGTCAGGTGATGGAGGCGGATCTGACCAATGTGCAGTTCTGCCCCTACAACATCTTCGTTTTTGAAACGCCCGAAAAGCCGGGGCTTATCACGGTGGGCCACCGCGCCTATGGCGGCACAATGGCGCCGGTGAACGATCTGCTGACGGGTATCGTCAAGGATGCGCTTGGCGACTAATCGGGTCTGCCTGCCGTTACGCCCGGTGATATGGCCCGCCTGACAGGATATTGGCCGCGCGGTAAAGCTGTTCGGCCAGCATCACCCGTACCAGCATATGCGGCCAGACCATCTGCCCGAAGGAAATCGAGAAATCGGCGCGGGCGCGCAAGCTGGGGTCAATCCCGTCAGCACCGCCAATAACAAACGCCACATCCTGCCGGCCCGCATCGCGCCAGCGGGCGAGTTGGGCGGCGAAGTCTGGGCTGGTCAGAAGTTTGCCGCGCTCGTCCAGCGTGACAAGAACCGCGCCTGCGGGCATTGCTCGGGTCAACAGATCGGCCTCTGCGCCCATGCCGGCGTTCTTCTTGCCTTCAACCCCATGTTGGGGCAGCGGGCCAAGGCCCAAGGGCCGCCCGGTGCGGTCAAAGCGCTGGACATAGTCGGTGATCAGGTCACGCTCGGGGCCGCTTCGCAGCCGCCCCACAGCGCACAGATGCACCCGCATCGGGCTTTAAGCCCCGCGATGGGTGCTTCCCGGCATCCACATCTTTTCAAGCTGATAGAATTCGCGGACTTCGGGGCGGAAGACGTGGACGATGACATCGCCGCTATCAATCAGCACCCAATCGCCGGTTTCCTTGCCTTCCATCTTGGCCAGAACACGAAACTGTTCTTTCAGCCGGTCGGCAAGCTTTTCGGAAATCGCGGCAACCTGGCGCGACGAGCGGCCCGAACAGATGACCATATAATCGGCCACATCCGACCGACCGCGCAGATCAATCTGCACCACGTCTTCGGCCTTGTCGTCGTCGACCGAGGCAAGAACGGCCGCCAGAAGTTGTTCGGAAGTGAAATCACCGGCAGCGCGGGTATCGCGCGGGCCAACCGGAAGCCCGGTCGCGGGGTCAGAATGAGACAGGACAAAGTCCTCCATAGGGCGTGCCTGTCTGTCCCCGGCACCGGGTATGCCTGCCAGAGTAACATCTCGATTCGAGTTTCTCAACGGCGGCGAAGGCGCGCGGATACCCCGGGCGCACCCAAGTTGCAAGCCATGACCGGGATGCATGGCCATCTTGCGGCGCTGGGGGTTCTCAATAATGCCGCAACGCAGCATATTTAGCGCATAGGGAGGATACAGGAGAAAAGCCATGCAACGGTTTCGCCACTTCCTTCCCCACCGCCTGACCCGGCGCGAGGCCGAGCTGGCCTATTTGAACGATGCCGTCAGCCCCTATGATCTGGAGCGTCGGGAACGCGAGGTCGCCGCAGGAAAATTTGCCGGCTACTAACCGGCTTCAGCCCGGGAAAAATTGGGCCCTGATCCGCCCGATATAGGCCATCAGGCCCGGATGCCCGCGCATCGCCGCGCCATAGGGCGTGTCGAAATGCGGTGACTCCAGGGTTGCCAGAAAGGCGAAAGCGGTGGCATCGGCGCCAGAAACCCTATCGCCCAAAAGATAGGGCCGATCGCCCAGAATATCGGCCATCGCCTGCAGGGCTTGCCCGACCAAAACCAGCTTTTCCTCGGCGCTCAGCCTGTTCTGCCCTTGGGTTGCCACATCGCGGCGGGTCTTTTTCAGCACGGATCGGATGATAAGCGGCCGGATCACCCCTGGGGCGGCTTTGAAGAAATTTATCGGGCCACGCGCGAAATTTTCAGGCTCTAACCAGCGGTTTTCCACAGCAAACCAATACAAATGGTTTTCCAGCATCCGCTCGACCGCAAGCCCGCAGCCCAGCTCGCGCGGCCCATGACCACCAGAGAAATCCGCGCCGTGCCGGGTTTCAAGATGCAGCTTTATCAGACGGCTATCGGCAACCACTTCGCCCGCATCCTCGATCCACGGGATCTTGCCACGGGGGGCCTTGCGGATGTCGGCGCTGGCAAGGCGATAGGGCAGGGCTGCAATTTTCAGCAGCATCTCGACCTTGATTGCAAAGGGGCTTGCATGGGGCAGGCCAAAGGCCGGGCCGGTTCCGTAAAGCGTAATCATGGGGCACCTGACAAAAAACCAGAATGCCTTGGTAGGGCTGGGCTTCCCATGGGTCAAGCGCGGCCACCTCCTTGCTTGCTTGCAAGGGGATTCGGGCGTATATCCCCGGACTATGAGCCGCTTTTTCGACATTGCCGACCATGACCGCCTGCCGTGGAGATTCACCGCGCTGGACCGGTCTGTATTGGCACGACTTCGGTAAGCCCGCCCGCGTGCCCGCACGCCAGACTGCCTTTCCCATCACCGCCAACCTCAAGGGATGAGCCATGACTGCTCGGACTCTCTACGACAAAATCTGGGACGACCATGTTGTCCATCAGGCCGAAGACGGCACTTGCCTGCTGTATATCGACCGTCACCTCGTGCATGAGGTGACCAGTCCGCAAGCCTTTGAAGGCCTGCGCATGACAGGTCGCAAAGTGCGTGCGCCGGAAAAGACCATTGCGGTGCCGGACCATAACGTTCCCACCACGCTTGATCGCGCCAATGCCGCGACCATGACCGAAGACAGCCGCATTCAGGTGGCCGCCCTTGACACCAACGCCAAGGATTTCGGGATCAACTATTATCCGGTCTCTGATGTGCGTCAGGGCATCGTTCACATCGTTGGCCCCGAACAGGGCTGGACCTTGCCCGGCATGACCGTGGTCTGCGGCGACAGCCATACTGCCACCCATGGCGCATTCGGATCGCTGGCGCATGGCATCGGCACGTCCGAGGTGGAACATGTGCTGGCCACCCAAACGCTGATCCAGCGCAAGGGCAAGAACATGAAGGTGGAAATCACCGGATCGTTGCGCCCCGGCGTTACGGCCAAAGACATCACCTTGTCGGTGATCGGCCATACCGGCACCGCCGGCGGCACCGGCTATGTCATCGAATATTGCGGCCAAGCCATCCGCGAATTGTCGATGGAAGGCCGCATGACCGTGTGCAACATGGCCATCGAGGGCGGCGCCCGCGCTGGCCTGATTGCCCCTGATGAAAAGACCTTCGCCTATTGCATGGGCCGCCCGCACGCGCCGAAAGGGGCCGCCTGGGAGGCCGCCGTGGCCTATTGGAAAACCCTGTTCTCGGACGAGGGCGCCCATTGGGACAAGGTCGTGACCCTGAAAGGCGAAGACATCGCCCCGGTTGTCACCTGGGGCACCAGCCCTGAAGACGTGCTGCCGATCACGGCCGTCGTGCCTTCGCCTTCCGACTTTACCGGTGGCAAGGTCGAGGCGGTCAGCCGCGCGCTGGATTACATGGGCCTGACCCCGGGCCAGAAACTGACCGATATCGCGATTGATACCGTCTTCATCGGTTCTTGCACCAATGGCCGCATCGAAGACCTGCGGGCAGCGGCGGCCATCTTGAAGGGCAAGAAGATCAAGGCCGGAATGCGCGCCATGGTCGTGCCCGGCTCGGGCCTTGTGCGCGCCCAGGCGGAAGAAGAAGGTCTGGCGCAGATCTTCCTTGATGCGGGCTTTGAATGGCGTCTGGCCGGGTGCTCCATGTGCCTTGCCATGAACCCTGACCAGTTGCAGCCGGGCGAGCGGTGCGCCGCCACGTCGAACCGCAATTTCGAAGGCCGTCAGGGCCGTGGTGGCCGGACCCACCTTGTTTCGCCCGGCATGGCGGCCGCCGCTGCAATCACCGGTCATCTGACCGATGTGCGCGAAATCATGACCGAAAACGTGTAAGGAACCGGACAGATGGAAAAATTCACCAAACTGACCGGCATTGCCGCACCGATGCCTTTGGTCAACATCGACACCGACATGATCATTCCCAAGCAGTTTCTGAAGACGATTCAGCGCTCTGGTCTGGGCAAGAACCTGTTTGATGAGATGCGCTATACCCAAGACGGGGCTGAAATTCCGGATTTCGTGCTGAACCAGCCCGCCTATCGCAAAGCCGAGATCATCGTCGCGGGTGACAACTTTGGCTGCGGCTCGTCGCGCGAACACGCGCCTTGGGCGCTGTTGGATTTCGGCATCCGCTGCGTGATCTCCACCAGCTTTGCCGACATCTTCTTCAACAACTGCTTCAAGAACGGCATCCTGCCCATCGTTCTGCCGCAAGAACAGATCGATATTCTGATGGCGGATGCCCGCAAAGGCGCCAATGCGCGGCAAACGGTTGATCTTGAGGCGCAGACCGTCACCACCTCGGATGGGCAGTCATTTCCCTTCCCGGGTGATGCCCACCGCAAGCATTGTTTGCTGAACGGGCTGGATGATATTGGCCTGACGCTGGAGAAAGCCGCCGCAATCGACAGCTTTGAAGCAAAGAACGCCGCCTTGCGCCCTTGGGCCTGATAAGCCAATAACCACAACATCTTGCGCCGCCCGGTTGGAAACAATCAGGGCGGCCTTTTTTCAACCGCAAGTTTGATGCATTCCGGCGACACCCCTTCCCAGAAAACGCCCAATTAACATTCCAAGGTTATTCAAGCGATTGCGGGATCCGTCGAAAGAAGGCACAAATTGGGCAAGATTGAGGCAATCCGCCACAAAGTGCGGGACAATACCGGGACAAGGGGCTGGCAGAGTACCAGCTTCGATCGGGTTGAGGATGGCAAGGCAGTGGTTTCGCAATTGACAGGTGCGTTTACGCGCGCGGTTTTGGTAATGGTATTGGTGGCAACGCCTTCAATGCTGCTTTTGGACGTGACGGCCGACACCAAACAGATGGTGGCGTTGATCGCGCTCTTTCTTGGCTTGCTGACCTTTGTCGAATACAATTCCACCTATCCCAGCCTTGTCGAATTCCGCGACGCCCCGCCGTTCAATCGCATTCGCTTCATGATGCTGTTTGCCACGGTCTTTTGTCTTTCGACGATCGCGCGTGGCAAATTGATGCCATCAACCCTGACCGATCTGACCGATGCAATCGGCACATTGATCGGCGTGTCGATGGACTTTCCCTATAGCCCGGTGCGGCTGGCCACCTTGATGCTGGCCGATGGCGCTTCGCCCGATCAGATTGCCAGCGTGCGAACTGCGGCGGGCATGGCCTATCTTATATCGCTGGTGTCCTTGTCGATTTTTGTCGTGGCGCTCAAATCCGGCAATTGGCCCTCGCGGGGGCGCGCCTTCAACGTCTGGGTGAACCTTCCCACCTTTGACCCCACCACGGGGGGCGATGTGGTGATGCGCTTGCAACGCGATGCGCGCGTTAACATTGCATTAGGGTTTTTGCTGCCATTCTTGATCCCGGCGGTGGTGTTGATCTCTTCCAGCGGGTTTGAGCCGCTGGCGCTCACCTCTGCACAAACTCTGATCTGGACGATCACGGCATGGGCCTTTCTTCCTGCAAGCCTTTTCATGCGGGGCATCGCCATGGGGCGGGTGGCCGACATGATCCAAGAGCGGCGCAACGCCAACCGCGCACAAGGCGCCCGCGAAGGTTTGGCCGCGGCCTGATCGCGGCGGTTTTGGCGGGCCTGCTTGCCGGGTCTGCCATGGCTGAAACCCTGCGCGTTGCAACCTATAACGCCCAGCTTTCGGCGGCGGGCCCCGGCCTTTTGCTGCAAGACCTGCGCAAGAAAAATCTGCCCCCACAACAAAGCGCCGTCATTGCCGTTCTGGTTGCACTGGATGCGGATGTCGTGCTTTTGACCGGGATCGATTACGATGCGCGGGCCGAGGCCTTGTCGGCGCTTGCCGCAAGGCTGGCTGCGGCCGGACAGCCCTATCCCTATCACCTTGCGCTGCGGCCAAATACCGGCATTCCAACTGGCCGCGATCTGAATGGAAATGGCCGTCTGGGCGAGCCGCGCGATGCCATGGGCTGGGGGCGCTTTCCGGGCGAAGGTGGCATGGCGGTTCTGTCACGCTTGCCCATTGGCGATGATCTGCGGGATTTCAGCGGCTTTCTTTGGGCCGATCTTCCGGGCAATCTCATGCCCGATACCGACCCCGCCCGCGACATCCAGCGGCTTCATACCACCGGCGCCTATGACGTGCCGATCAAGCTTCGCGATGGCCGCAGCTTGCGGCTTCTGGCCTATTACGCCAGCCCCCCGGTCTTTGACGGCCCCGAAGACCGCAACGGCCGCCGCAACCATGATGAAACGGCTTTCTGGCTGGGTCTGTTGGGCCAAAAGCTCCCGTTTCCCGCGCCCGAACCGCCCTTCGTACTGTTGGGCCAGTCGAACCTTGATCCTGCCGACGGGGATGGGCGGCACGCGGCCATTCGCGCGATGCTGGCACATCCCTCGGTTCAAGACCCGGCCCCGCAAGGGCCGCATGGCCGAACCGAAGCCAACCATCAGGGTGATCCCGCGTTTGACACCGCCCTTTACGCAGGGCTGGGCGGCCTGCGGGTTGATATTGTGCTGCCATCGGCTGATCTGAACGTCGCGGCATCTGGGGTCTTGTGGCCCCCCACGGATGATGCTTTGTCAGACAGCCTTGCCACCGCCTCGCGCCATCGTCCGGTCTGGGTTGATTTGGTCTTGCCCTGATCTGCACGCGTGCCCGCCTCTCGTGCCTTGCCCGCTTGACCCCGCGCGCCCCTTTGGCTAGGCCAACGGCAACTCAAATCGCAGGAGCGCCCGATGGCCAACCCCTCTCTTCTTATCCTCGCCGGCGACGGCATCGGCCCGGAAGTCATGGCCGAAGTGAAGAAAATTATCGGCTGGATGGGCGCCAAGCGCGGCGTCCATTTCGATGTCAGCGAAGACCTTGTCGGCGGCTGCGCCTATGACAAGCACGGCACGCCCCTGCATGACGACACAATGGCCAAGGCGCAAGCGGTCGACGCCGTGCTTTTGGGCGCAGTTGGCGGCCCGAAATACGATGTGCTGGATTTCAGCGTGAAGCCCGAGCGCGGTCTTTTGCGTCTGCGCAAAGAGATGGACCTGTTTTCCAACCTGCGCCCTGCCCAATGCTTTGACGCGCTGGCTGACTTTTCGTCGCTGAAGAAAGAGGTTGTGGCGGGTCTGGATATTGTCATCGTCCGCGAACTGACCTCGGGCGTTTACTTTGGTGAACCGCGCGGCATCTTCAAGGAAGGCAATGAACGCGTCGGTATCAACACCCAGCGCTATACCGAATCCGAAATTGCCCGCGTGGCGCGTTCGGCCTTTGAACTGGCCCGCAAGCGCAACAACAAGGTCTGCTCGATGGAGAAGGCCAATGTCATGGAATCGGGCATCCTGTGGCGCGAAGTCGTGCAAGAGGTGCATGACCGGGAATACCCCGACGTGGCCCTGACCCATATGTATGCCGACAACGGCGCGATGCAGCTGTGCCGCTGGCCCAAGCAGTTTGACGTGATCGTCACCGACAATCTTTTTGGCGATGTGCTGTCGGACATGGCCGCTATGTTGACCGGATCGCTGGGCATGCTGCCTTCGGCGTCGCTGGGCCTGCCCATGGCCAATGGCCGCCCGAAGGCGCTTTACGAACCCGTCCACGGTTCGGCCCCCGATATTGCCGGCCAAGGCAAGGCCAACCCCATCGCCTGTATCCTGTCTTTCGCCATGGCGCTGCGCTATTCCTTTGGCATGGGCGAAGATGCAACCCGCGTGGAAAAAGCCGTGGAAAAGGTGCTTGCCGATGGCGTTCGCACCGCTGATCTGATGGGTCCCGAAGGCGGCACTCCGGTGTCTACCACCCAGATGGGCGATGCCATCATCGCAGCCCTGGACGCCAGCCTTTAACAGCTTCAACGGCCCCCTCGCGGGGCCGTTTCCTTTCAGGGGCAGCCCATGGCCAACTCGAACCTGCGCGGCGCGCTTTACGGTATTGCGGCCATGGGGCTCTATTGCCTCTATGACGTGACCATCAAGCTTTTGGGGTCTGACTATAACCCGCTGCAGATTCTGTTCTGCGCCGGGCTGGTGTTTGTGCCGCTGATCCTTGTGCAAACCTTCTGGTCCGGCCTTGCTAACCTGCGCCCGGTGATGCCGTGGCTGACGGCGCTGCGTGTTGTGGTTTCCTTGGTGAACAGCGTCGTTGGCGCCTATGCCTTTGCCGTTTTGCCCTTGGCGGAATGCTATGCGGTGTTTTTCCTGATGCCGCTGATGATTGCGCTTTTGGCCGTGCCCGTGTTGGGCGAGCCGATGGACCCTGCGCGCGGGTTTGCGATTGCGATCGGCTTTGGCGGCGTGATCGTCGCCTTGCAACCCGGCGGCGATACCCAGCTTGGTCTTGGCCATCTTGCGGCGTTTACCGCCGCAGCCTTGGGGGCGGTGAACTATGTCATTCTGCGCAAGACCAGTGGCGTCGAGACCCCCGGCGTGTTGCTGCTTTATCCGGCAATCTCGCAACTGATTGCCATTGGCATCATGGTGCCGGGCATCTGGTTGCCCATGCCCACGCCCCATTGGGTGCTGACCACGCTGATGGGGATCGAGCTTTTTGCCGGCGGCACCCTTATCATCTTGGCCTATCGCACCGCTGCGGCCATCGTGGTGGCACCCATGCAATATTCCCAGATCATCTGGGCCGCCGTTCTGGGCGCGGTGCTGTTTGACGAACGCATGACCCTGACCATGATCTTTGGCATTGCCATCATCATTCTTGCAGGCCTTTTCATCTTGTTTTTTCAACCCAGAGCCGCTGTGCGCCCCCTGTGAACTCCTGCGGCGGGTTGAGAGTTCAGCCCCTTTCTGCCAAAAAGCCGTTAGCGCGAACACCGGGCCGCCGCATAAGGACCACAGACATGCGACCAAATCCAAAAGGCGCGCTTCTGGCGCTTGCCGCCTTCGGGGTTTACGCAACCCATGATGTCATCATCAAGTTTCTCGGCTCGGATTACTCGGCCTTTCAGATCATGTTCTTTTCGGGCCTTTTGGGGTTTCCCCTGATTGCGCTGATCCTGTTGGGTGACAGAACAGATGGCAATCTGGTTGCCCGCCGCCCTTGGTGGTCGGCCTTGCGGGCGCTGACGGCGGTGTCCACCGGGGCGGCAGCTTTTTATGCCTTTTCGGTTCTGCCTTTGGCACAAACCTATGCCATCTTCTTTGCGATGCCCCTGCTTATCACGCTGCTCGCCATTCCCATGCTGGGCGAGAAAGTTGGCGCACGGCGCGGTGCTGCGGTTTGTGTGGGGCTTTTGGGCGTGCTCATCGTTCTGCGCCCCGGCTCTGGTGAACTGTCCTGGGGCCACCTTGCGGCCCTGATGGCGGCGCTGAGCGGGTCGCTGAACTCGGTCATCGTGCGCAAGATCGGGGCGGAAGAGCGTTCGGCCGTGCTGCTCTTGTACCCGATGATCGCCAGCTTCTTCATCACCGGGGCAACCTTGCCATTTGTCTATGTGCCCATGCCGGTCGAACATCTGGCGCTGATGGGGGTGATTGCGATCTTTGGCCTGATGGGCGCACAACTGACCATCGCCGCCTATCGCATTGCGCCGGCCGTCATCGTGGCACCCATGCAATATTCGCAAATCATCTGGGCGGCGGTCTATGGCGCCCTGTTTTTCAACGAATTCCCCGATCATTGGACGGTGGTCGGAACCGCCGTCATCATTTGCAGCGGCATGTATATCGTGATGCGCGAAGGCACCCCGGCCGTGTCGAAAAACAGCCCCGTTCTGGCCAACAAGTCCCGCGCCGAAACTGGCCTGATGCCACGCATCAGCCTTCTGCTGCGCCGCCGGTCGGATTGACGGGAATCCCCTTGCCAATTCCACCGCAAGGGTTTAACCCCCCGCCCACGGTCGGAGCGTAGCGCAGTCTGGTAGCGCACCTGCTTCGGGAGCAGGGGGTCGGAGGTTCGAATCCTCTCGCTCCGACCAATTTCCCGCCTTCACGCTGCACATAAATGCATCGCCCTTCGGCCCGCCTTACAAATGGCGCGATGGGCCCGAAAGCGGCATGGCTGATGCATGGTTTTCCTGCATGAAGCGCATGAAGTTGTCGCGGAATTGGCGGGTGTGCGAATGGGCCAAGGCATCGGCGCGATCAACATCCCGGTCACGAATGGCATCCAGCATCGCACTGTGTTCTTCGGTCAGCAGAACGCCATCGTGGGTGCGTTCAAGATAGTCGAAATGCAGGTGCAACATCCGCCGCCCCTGGTCGAGAAGCCGTTCGTAAAAGCTGGTCATATACGGGTTTCGCCCGGCCATTGCGATGGCCATGTGAAAGCCCTTGTTGGCCTCGGACATTTCAAGATGCTCGCCGCGCTTTACCGCCGCTTCAAACTGGGTCTGGGCCTTGGAGATTTTGGCAAGATCGGCTTCGCTGCGCAGATCGGCGGCAAGCCGGGTGTTCATGCGCTGGGCAATGTCCAGCGCCTCGACATATTTTGGAAAGCTTTGCACATCAATCGGGGCGACAATGGTCGACCGGTTGGCAAGGGTAACCACCAGCCCATCGCCTGCCAAACGGATGAACGCCTCGCGCACCGGCGAACGCGACATTGAAAAGCGTTCGGCGAAGGTGGTTTCATCCAAAAGCTGTCCGGGTGCCAGCGCAAGCGACAGGATCTCGTCACGCAGGGTTTCATAGGCAAAGCGTGCCCCTGTGCCCTTTAAGCGCCGCTGCTCGATCTCGCCGTCCATAACCACCCTTTCGCTGATGATGCATGACTAACCCCTCGGGCGTATCGTGTCGACATGGAACATTCTTGATTTGACTTGTCGGCAGGGTGTCGGCAAGAAAGAGGCAATCGAAACGCCTGATCGGCCTCTGATTGGAAAGCCCGCGCCATGTTGAAACTGTCTGGCGTCATGCCCGCCCTTGTCACCCCATTTGATGGCGCCGGTCAAATCGACTTTTCCGCGCTTGGGGCGCATATGACCAACCTTCGCGCCGCCGGGGTCACGGGTTGGGTGCCCTGCGGCTCATCGGGCGAGTATAACCTGATGACTGATGCCGAACGCGACAGCGTTCTTGCCTTCGTCAAGACCTTTGCCAAGCCCGGCGAAATGCTGATCGCGGGCACCAACGCGCCCCATACGGCGGGGGTGATCGCCAACACCCTGCGCGCCAAGGATCTGGGCTATGACGCGGTTTTGCTGGCCGTTCCGTTCTATACCAAACCCACTCAGGCCGAAATCATCCGCCATTTCAACGCGGTGACCGAGGCAACTGATATGAATATCGTGCTTTACTCCTATCCCGGCAAAGACGGCGTCGAAATTCAATATGAGGCACTGGATGCTTTGGCCGACAACCCCCGCATCATCGGGATAAAGGAAAGCTCGGGCGTGCTGCAGCGCGCGATTGGCATCGCCACGCGCTATGAGGGGCGCATTCAGCTGGTTTCAGGTTCAGACGACATCGCGCTTGATTTCATGTTCTGGGGGGCGGATTCGTGGATTTGCGGGCCAGCCAATTGCATGGGCCGCGCGGTTTGCGATCTGGACCGCAGCTTTCGTGCCGGCGATCTGGTGAAGGCCAAGGCGCAAATGGCGACGCTTTACACCGCAATGAACATTCTGGAATCGGGCAAGTTCGTGCAAAAGCTGAAATACGGCTGCGAATTGCAAGGCACCCCGGTTGGCGAATGCCGGATGCCGTTGGGCGCCCTGACCAATGATGAAAAGGCCGCCTTCGCGGCGGCGATGCAGCCCATCATCCACTGGAAATAGATCATGGTCACGATCGTTGTCGGCGCGGGGGTCATCGGGACGGCCATCGCCTATGATCTGCAGAAAAGCGGCCGACAGGTCGTGCTGCTGGATCGCGACAGCCCCGGCAGGGGTGCATCTTTTGGCAACATGGCCTCGATCGCGGTGACAGAATTCATGCCCGCCTCGCGCCCCGCGGTCTGGAAACAGATCCCCGGCTGGATGCTTGACCCCGAGGGCCCCGTGCGCGTGCGCCCGTCCTATATGCCGCGCCTTGTCCCCTGGTTCTTGCGTTTCATCGCCGCCTCGCGCCCCTCAACGCTGCGGTCACTCGAAGCGCAGGGTGCAGCACTCTGCCAGCGCAGTTTGTCCGACACGCTCGCACTGCTGCGCGAGACAGGGCTGCAAGACCAGATCTCGCAACAGGGATGTTTGTCGCTTTACACCGATGACGCCGAATTTCGCGCCGACCGCGACCATATCGAAATTCTGGAACGCTTCGGCATCGCCCATGAAATCCTGACCGGCGAACAGGCTCGCGACCTGGAGCCGGAACTGTCGCCGTCCATCGGCAAGGCGGTGCGCTTTCCCGACAACCGATCAATGCGCGATCCCTATAAGCTTGTCCTTGCCCTTGCGCAGCGCTTCACTGCCCTTGGCGGCAGGATCGAAACCGGCGAAGTCACCGGTTTTGCCCGTGATAGCGCTATGCGTCAGGTCATCCTGAAAGACGGCCGCCGCCTGCCCGCAGACGAAGTCGTGATTTGCGCCGGCGCCTTTTCGCGGCCGTTGGCCCAGATCCTGGGCGAGCCGATCCCGCTGGAAACCGAGCGCGGCTATCACACGCAAATCATGTCGCCGGGCATTTCGATGCAGCATTCCATCATCTGGCCGGCCCGTGCCTTTATGGTGACGCCCACCGCTGGGGGCATTCGTGTCGGCGGCACCGTGGAAATGGCGGGGCTGAAGGCAGCGCCTGACTATCGCCGCGCCAAGATCACCGTCGCGCGGGCGAAAACGGCCTTGCCCAAGTTACAGGCGCAGGATTGCACCGAATGGATGGGCCATCGCCCGGCACTGCCAGACACCGTGCCGATCCTGTCTGCGTCGGCCAAAACGCGCGGGCTTTACTATGCCACCGGGCACGGACATCTTGGCCTGACCTATGCCGCCACCACGGCACATCTGATGGGGGCGTTGATCCGCGGCGAAACTCCTGCCGTTGATCTGCACCCTTATCGCATCAATCGCTTCTAGGAGCGCCGATACATGCACTTCGACGCCGCCCTTCAAATTTTGCTGGTTCACGCCCAAGGCGAGATCGGCAAGGTCATAACCGGTGGCGCACCCGAAATTCCGGGTGCGACGATTCTTGAAAAAATGAATTATATCAACACCGTCGATGACAGCTTGCGCCGCTTTGTTACCTTTGAGCCGCGGGCCCATGTGGCGATGTCGACCAACCTTCTGTTGCCCCCCACCCGGCCCGACGCCGATGCCGCCTTCATCGTTCTACAGCCCGACAGGGCCCATCCGATGAGCGGTTCAAACGCCATCTGCGTGGTGACAGCCCTTCTGGAATCGGGCCGCGTGGCGATGCAGGAACCTGAAACGCTGGTGCGGCTGGATACGGCCGCCGGCCTTATCCTTGCCCGGGCGCGCTGCCAGAACGGGCGTTGCCTTTCGGTCAGTCTTGACAATGTGCCGGCCTTTGCCGCGCAGCTTTCGGCCCCGGTTGTCACCCCGAAATGGGGCACCATCAGCGCCGACATCGCCTTTGGCGGCGTTTTCTACGCTTTGGTTGATGTGGCCCAGGTGGGGTTGTCGATTGGCCCCGAACACGCCCGCGCCCTTGCCGAGGCAGGCATCGAGATAAAGGCCCTGCTTCGTGACCAGATCCGGGTGGCGCATCCCGAAATACCCAGCCTGAACGACATCGCCTATGTCATGTTCCGCGCGGTAGAGCCGGATGGCACCATTCGCACCTGCACCACATTGAAACCGGGCCGGGTGGACCGTTCGCCCTGCGGGACGGGTTCCTCCGCCAACCTTGCGGTGCTGCATGCAAGAGGTGTCGTAAAGCCGGGCGACCGGCGGGTTTCAAAAAGCACCATCGGCGGCACCTTTGTGGCCGAGGCCATCGGTGAAACAACCGTCGGCCCCTATAAGGCCGTCTTGCCGCGGATCACCGGGCAGGCGTGGATTTATGGCAGTGAGACGCTGCGCATCAGCCCGGATGATCCCTTTCCGCAGGGCTTTGCACTGTCTGACACTTGGGGTCCGCAGGTGGGGGAGTTGCTGTGACACTTTCCGGTCAATGTATCCTTGTAACTGGGGCGACCGGCGCAATCGGGCAGGCGATCAGCCGCAGCCTTGTCGCCGAAGGCGCGCGTGTTGTGCTGCATTATGGCCGGCGCCGCGACGCTGCCGAAGCTCTGCTTGCACGCCTTGGCGGACGGGGCTGCTGCTTGCCGGCCGATCTCGCCGATCCGGCGTCGGCGACCGCGCTTTTTGCCGCCGCCGTGCAGGCCGAGGGGCGCATCACCGGTCTGGTCAACAATGCGGGCATCCGGTCAGAGGTGGCTGTCACCGCCCCCTTGGACCAATGGCAGGCGACATGGGATCACGAGATGAGGGTGAATTTCCTTTCGGCCGTCGATCTGACCCGCGCCGCCATTCAGCATTTCCGCAGCCATGGCGGGGGGCGCATCCTCAATATGGCCAGCCGCGCCGGCCAGCGCGGCTATGCATCAAATGCGATGGCCTATGGCGCCTCGAAGGCGGCGCTTATCAATCTGACGAAATCGGTCGCCCAGTCACATGGCCATGAAAACATCACGGCCGTTGCCTTTGCGCCCGGCTGGGTGCGCACCGAAATGGCCGAGGCCTACATCGCCCAGCATGGCGAAGATGCGGCGCTGGCTGGAATACCGATCGGTCGCATGGCCAGCCCCGAAGAGGTTGGCGACCTTGCGGCTTTTGTGTTTCGGCCAAGCCAGGCCTCGTTGAACGGGGCGGTTCTGGATGTCAACGGCGGCAGCTATTTACGATAGGGAGATCAGGATGCGGTTTGAAAACAAGGTGGTCGTAGTAACCGGTGCGGCGGGCGGAATTGGTTCGGCGATTTGCCACAGGTTCGCCAGTGAAGGCGCGCTGGCCATTGTCACCGACATCACAGCCGAAGGCGTGCAAGCCACCGTCAGCGCCATTCAGGCCACAGGTGGGCGCGCGCGCGGCGTGGTCAGCGACATTTCAACGGCCGAAGGCTGTAAGGCCATCATCGCGGATGTCATGGCGCAGGAGGGTCGCCTTGATGTCTTGTGCAACAATGCCGGCCTCATGCGGCGCGGGGCGCTGCTTTCCCTGACGGCCGAAGACTGGGATCTGTCCTTTGCCGTCAATATCGACGCGATGTTTCATCTGTGTCAGGCGGCGCTGCCCCATATGATTGCAGGCGGTGGGGGGGCAATTGTGAACACGGCGTCGCAATGGGGCCTGCATCCGGCTCCGGGCCATATCGTCTATAATGTCACCAAGGCGGCTGTGGCGAGTTTCACCCAGAACCTAGCGCGGGATTATGCGCCGCAGAAAATTCGCGTTAATGCGGTTTGCCCCGGTGAAATTCACACCCAAATGCTGGAATCAGGCGTAAAACGTTCGGGCCGAACCCTTGCAGACCTTGATAAACTTGTGCCCTATGGTCGCATCGGAAAGCCCGAGGAAGTGGCGGCCCTGGTGGCCTTTCTTGCCTCGGAAGAGGCGGCATTCATGTGCGGGTCTTTGGTGGAAATCACCGGCGCGCAGGCGGTGGCCTAAGGGGGAAAGATGCGGCTGGGGTTTATCGGCACCGGGGTTATCACGGCCCATATCGTGCGGGGGCTGAAGGCCTCGGCTTTGGCGGATTGGCCTGTCATCGTGTCACCGCGAAGCGCCGGTGTTGCCGCTGAACTGGCGCTTTTGCCAGGGGTCAGTGTGGCGCAGGACAACCAGTCGGTGATTGATGGGGCCGAAGTGGTGGTGCTTGCCGTGCGGCCCCAGATCGCGGCCGAGGTGCTGGCCCCCCTGCGGTTTGACCCGCTTTGCCCCGTGGTCAGCCTGATGGCCGGCATTTCTTTGGAGGATATCGCCCGATGGACCGGCGCGCGCGATCTGTGCCGCGCCATCCCCTTGCCTTCGGTTGAGGCCCGCACCTGTGTGACCCCGGTCTACCCGCCACAGCCCGCCGCGATGCAGCTTTTCGCGGCGCTGGGCCAGGCGCTTGGGGTGGAGGACCTGCCCGGCTTTGACGCCTATGCCACCGGCAGCGCTGTCATGGCGACATGGTTCGGCTTTGCCGAAACCGTGTCGGGTTGGATGGCCGAAAACGGCATCGCTGAAAAGGATGCCGAAACCTATGTGCGCGGGCTTTTCGGCAATTTGGGCGACACGCTGCGCGCCAGTTCCCGGCCCATGGAAGACCTGCGCCATGACCACGCCACCAAAGGTGGCTTGAACGAACAGGCATTTCGCGTTTTTGGGCAAGAGGGCGGCGTTGATGCCCTGCGCGCGGGGATGAATTCGGTCATGTCCCGCGTCAGCGGCAAGGCATGAAAAAGCCCGGCGCAGAGGACGGGCCTTTTGCCAAATTCAGATCACAGCCCGTCGGCTCAAAGGCCGTCTGGCAGCTGGCGCACAGCCCCTTTATCGGCCGAAGTCGCCAGCATCGCATAGGCTTTCAGCGCCGCCGAAACCTTGCGCGGACGGGCCTTTTCAGGCTTCCAGCCTGCCGCGTCCTGTTCTGCCCGGCGCTTTGCAAGCTCGGCCTCGGGCACCCGAAGGCTGATGGTGCGGCCCGGAATGTCGATGTCGATCATGTCGCCTTCGCGGACCAAACCGATGGTGCCGCCAGACGCCGCCTCGGGGCTGACATGGCCGATCGACAGGCCCGAGGTGCCACCCGAAAACCGCCCGTCGGTCAGCAGCGCGCAGGCTTTGCCCAGCCCTTTCGATTTCAGATAGCTGGTCGGATACAGCATCTCTTGCATGCCCGGCCCGCCCTTTGGCCCTTCGTACCGGATCACCACCACGTCGCCTTCCTTGATCTTGTTCGACAAGATCGCCTCAACCGAGGCGTTCTGGCTTTCAAACACCCGCGCCGGGCCCGAGAAGACAAGAATGCTGTCATCAACGCCCGCAGTTTTCACGATGCAGCCATCCGGCGCGATATTGCCTTTCAGCACGGCCAGACCGCCATCCTTGGAAAAGGCATGTTCGGCAGACCGGATCACACCGTTTTCGCGGTCAAGGTCCAATTCGGCATAGCGCTTGTTTTGCGAAAACGCCGTGGCCGAACGCACGTTGCCCGGGGCGGCCTTGAAGAACTCTCGCACGTTTTCGTGGTTGGTGCGGCTGATGTCCCAATGGTCAAGTGCAGCACCCATGGTGGGCGAATGCACGGTGACGCAATCGCGGTTCAGAAGGCCCGCATTGTCCAGCTGACCCAGGATCGCCATGATCCCGCCCGCGCGGTGGACGTCTTCCATATGCACGTCTTGCTTTGCCGGGGCCACCTTAGACAGGCAGGGCACCCGCCGCGACATGGCGTCGATGTCGTCCATGGTGAAATCAATCCCGCCCTCATGCGCGGCGGCCAGAACGTGCAGCACCGTGTTGGTTGATCCGCCCATGGCAATATCCAGCGCCATGGCGTTTTCAAACGCCTGCTTGTTGGCCACATTGCGCGGCAGGACAGAATCGTCGTTCTGTTCGTAATGGCGCTTGGTGATATCAACGATCAGATGCCCCGCCTCGACAAAAAGCCGCTGGCGGTCGGCGTGGGTGGCAAGGGTGCTGCCATTGCCCGGAAGTGACAGGCCCAAGGCCTCGGTCAGGCAATTCATCGAATTGGCGGTGAACATGCCAGAGCAAGACCCGCAGGTCGGGCAGGACGCCTTTTCGATCTCTTCGACTTCTTCGTCGGTGTATTTGTCATCTGCCGCCGAAACCATGGCATCAACCAGATCCAGCGCAATTTCCTTGCCCTTGATGATCGCCTTCCCGGCCTCCATCGGCCCGCCAGAGACGAAGACCGCCGGAATGTTCAGCCGCATCGCCGCCATCAGCATGCCGGGGGTAATCTTGTCGCAGTTGGAGATGCACACCATCGCATCCGCGCAATGGGCGTTGACCATGTATTCGACCGAATCCGCGATGATTTCGCGCGAAGGCAGCGAATAAAGCATCCCATCGTGGCCCATCGCGATGCCGTCATCCACGGCAATCGTCGAAAACTCCTTGGCCACACCGCCCGCAGCTTCAACTTCGCGTGCCACCATCTGGCCCAGGTCTTTCAGGTGGACGTGGCCGGGGACGAACTGCGTGAACGAATTGACGATGGCGATGATAGGCTTGCCGAAATCGCCGTCCTTCATGCCGGTGGCGCGCCAAAGGCCACGGGCACCCGCCATGTTGCGGCCATGGGTGGTGGTGCGGGAACGATAGGCGGGCATGGAATTTCCTCCGGGCTTTTGTCACAAGATGAAGTGGCATTCCGAAGGCTGGGGGTCAAGGCATCAGTTCGAAAACAACGGTGCCATCTCGGGGCTATCAGATCACCGCCTGCCACAGTTCAATGAAAACATGGGCGTCATCGTCCGGTTCTGCCCATGCCGTGCCGAACAAGACCGCGTCCGACAGCCATTCCTGCGGCCCTTTGGGGGCCTCGATCACCGCGCGGGTGCGGCCTTGATAGCTGCCATCTGCCCTTGGGGTCATGCGCCCGGCATTACATATCATCATCGGTGTGCCGTCTTGCAACCGAAGGCAATAGCGCGCCTCTATCGCGTAACTGCCGTTTGGCAGGCGGGTGGCGAAATCGGCCCCACCGGGAAGGATCTCGCCCGACCAGCCTTCGCCCATGACCACGCCCCCGGCAATCGGGAACATCGCCCGAACCGTGCCTTGGCTGGTTTCAAACTCCACAGCCTCGCCAAGATCGGCGCGGATGGCGCAGACAAAGCGCAAGTCGGGCTTTCCGGGGCTGGATGCCGCGCCCAAGGCGAAAGAAGTTGGGCTTGTCGCGGTCATGTCTTTCTCCCTATGGTTCGGCCGAAGGTGCCGTAGAACCGGCATGTGGCGCAAGGGGGGAACAATGATCCTGATCGCAGGCGGCGGTATCGCAGGAATGGTGATGGGGCTGACGCTGCATCAATTGGGCTTGCCGTTTCGGGTTTACGAACGTGTGGCAGAACCCCGCCCGCTGGGTGTCGGGATCAACCTGCAGCCCAATTCGATCAGAGAGTTGTTCGATCTGGGCCTTCAGGCCGAGCTTGAGGCGATTGGCGTTCGCACCCGGCAATATGGGTTCTATTCGAAAACCGGCCGCGAAATCTGGGTGGAGCCGCGCGGCCTGCATGCGGGTTATCACTGGCCGCAGTATTCCATCCATCGTGGGCATTTGCAGATGATGCTCTTGCGGGTGTTGCGCGAACGGGCAGGGGATGATTGCGTTGTTACGGGCGCGGGTGTTGCGGGCTATGAAACCACAGACAGCGGCGCGACACTGGTTCTGGCGGATGGGCGCCGCATTGCGGGCGATGTGGTGCTGGCGGCCGACGGGATCCATTCGGCGATCCGAAAACAGATGGTCCCGGCCGAGGGCGACCCGATCTGGAACGGTGCCATCATGTGGCGTGGCACAACGCAGGCACGCCATTTTCTGGGGGGCCATGCCATGGCCTTGGCGGGCCATGACAGCCAACGTTTTGTCGCCTATCCGATTTCCGAAGAAGACCCGGTTACCGGACTGGCCGAGATCAACTGGATTGCCGAATTGCGGGTGGACCCGTCGCGCGCCATGTCCAAGGGCGATTGGAACCGCCCCGCCGACAAGGCAGATTTCCTGCCCGCTTTCGAAGGCTGGGTCTTTGATTGGCTGGATTGTCCGGCCATGATCCGCGCCTCTGGTACGGTCTATGAATACCCGATGGTCGACCGCGAGCCTTTGCCAAGCTGGACCGATGGCTGCGTCACGTTGATTGGCGATGCGGCCCATGCCACCTATCCGGTCGGCTCGAACGGCGCATCGCTGGCGATCATTGACGCGCGCAAGGTTGGCGCGGCTTTTCGCAAACATGGGGTGAACCGTGCCGCCCTTCTGGCCTATGACGCCGAGATGCGCCCTCGTGCCGAGGCGATCTTGCGCGCCAACCGCGGCAAGGGGCCGGATGCGGTGATGCAAATGGTCGAAGACCGTTCGGGCGGGGTTTTTGACGATATCGAAACCGTCATTCCCCGCGCCGACCTTGCGGCCCATGCCGAAAAGTACAAGCAACTTTCTGGCTTTTCGGTCGATATCCTGAACGCCCAGCCGCAGATCCTGGGGCCTGTCTGAAAGCGCTCAGCGTTGCGCCCATTTGGCGGCGATATAATGCGCCGTCATCAAGTCCAGATGCGCGCCACCGCCGTTCTTGGCGATGGTGATCTCATCATCTGACTGGCGGGCAAACTGCGCCGGATCATCGTAGAAATCGGCAATGACATGGCTTTCGTTGATCGCGCCTGACTTCAGCGGTTCAATCAGTTCGCCGATGTGGTGAAGTGTCGTGGCCCGGCTGTCAACGAACAGGCGTGCGCGCTGCATCGCGGTGTCATCCACTTCTCGCATGCCGGGCTTGTAGGCACCGATCAGGTCAAGGTGCTGGCCGGGTTGCAGCCATTCACCCTTGACCAAAGCCGTGTTCGACATGGTCGCGGTGCAGATCACATCGGCGGCTTTCACGGCCGCTTCAAGATCATCCGCCACGGCCAGACCCATCGCTTGCGCGCTTGCGGCACTGCGCGACCACACGGTAAAGCGGGCTTCGGGGAAAATGCTGGAATAGGCATCGACCATGGATTTCGCCACATTGCCCGCCCCAACCAAAAGAAAGTTCCGCGCATCCTTGCGGGCCAGACGGCGGGCAGACAGCAGGCTGTCGCCGGCAGTTTTCCATTTGGTGACAAGATGGAAATCGACAAGCGAGGTCAACTCTCCGGTCTTGTCATCATAAAGCGTCACTGCGCCATTGATCGTGGGCAGGCCGCGCCCTGTGTTGCCGGGCACAACGGTCGCCACCTTTACCAGCGCGCCCAGCCCGTCAATCCAGGCGGCGCGGTCAAGCAGGGTATCGGCCCCACGATAGACAAAAAGATCCTTGATGTCGGGCTTGGGCAAGCGATGCCCGGCCTCCAGCGCATCCATCAGCCCGGCCCATGTCAGCAGCCGTTCGGCCTCTTTCGGAACGATATCTACCTTCACAGCCCGGCCTCCTTGGGTGTCAAAAGCCCTTCTTGCACCAGACGCGCCGCCCAGCCTTGCCAGCTTTCGAACTGATGTGTGCGCCAGCCCCTTTGGGCGGCGGCGGCAATATTGTCCGCGCGGTCATCGGTAAAGAGCAGGCTTTCAGGGGGCAAGCCGCAATCTTCTTCCACCATCTCATAGATGCGTTGATCGGGCTTGATGACCCCCATCCGCCCCGAGACATAAAGCCGGTCAAAGTCGGTCAGAAAATCCATCTTGGGCAGGGCTTCCTCGAAGGAATGTTTGCCGAAATTGGTCAGGGCAAAGACGGCCACCCCCTTGGCCCGCAGCGCACGTTGCAGCGCGATTGAACCTTCAATCCGCGGGCTGGCCAACTCGATCCAGCGGTCATACCACATGCGGATTTCTGCGCGCCACTGCGGATAGCGGTCGGCCCAATCATAGATGGTTTCGCGAAAAAGCCCGCCTTCATCGACCAGATCATTCATATGGTGCAGATCCACCTCGGCAAACAGCGCGCGGCGGCGGTCTTGCCCGATCACCCGGTCGTAAAACATTTCGGGCTGCCAGCGGGTCAGCACATTGCCAATGTCAAATATCACCGCTTGGGGCTGCGACATCCTGAACCTTTCTGCGTACCGTTTCTCGCCAAAGCGTATAAAGCCCCGCGCCACAGATAAGCGCAATCCCTGCCCAGGCCGTTCTGTCAGGCCAGGTGCCAAAGACAATGACGCCCCAGAAGATTGCCATCGGCATGCCGATATATTCGAAAGGCGCGATCAGCGCGGCTTCGGTGGTGCGGTAGGCCTGGCTCATCATCAGCCCGCCGATGCCCACTGCAATGCCCGTCGCAGCAAAAGCCCACCAATCGCCCAGGGGCGGCACATGCCAGGGGCGAAACAAAAACTCCCAGGTGGTGCCGGGGGCTTGGGCCATATGCCCGTCGCCGGTGGCAAGGCCAAAGCTGGTCGAGACACAAATGAACCCCACCTGCACATAGAACGACAAGGTGGCCGCGCTTTCAGTGTCGCGCATGCGCCGTGTCATCATATGGCTGGAGGCATAGCAGAAGGCCGAAATCAGCACCAAAATCGCGGCGGGCTGAATCATGCCCTCGCCCGGCCGTGTCATGATGACAACGCCCAAAAGCCCCATCGCCACCGCGGCCCAGCGCCTTGGGCCAACCTGTTCGCGCAAGATCAGCGCCGACATCATGGTGACAAAAAGCGGAGACACGAAAGCCACCGCAACGGCATCGGCCAAAGGCATCAACGACAGGCCAACGAAATAGGTGATGTTTGACACCATAACGATGCAGGTCCGCAGCAAATGCGCCCCGGGCCGCCGTGTCAGGATCTGCCGAAAGCCATTGCCCGAAATGCCCATAAGGATCAGGACCAGGGCCATCCCGATAAAAGCGCGGATCAGGATGATCTGATGCAGCGCATAGGTCCCCGACAGCGCCTTGATCGCCAGATCGTTCATCGACAGGATCACCCCGCCGCCCAAAGCCAGCAATATGCCCGAGGTGTTCGATTTGGCGTCCGTACTCATAGGGGCAGAAAATCCCTGCAAGCGGGGGGATTCTGTCTTGGCCGCGACATCAGGTGGCGGCTTTGACCAGCCGGTCCAGTTGGTCAAGAAATCTTGACCGATCCGCCTTGGAAAAGGCCTTTCCCCCGCCTTGCCGGAACGGGTCGGCAGACCGCAGATCCTGCATCAGATCGCGCGTGGCAAGGGCCATGCCGATATTGGCTTCGCCCAGAACCTCGCCATTGTGCTTGATGACGCGCGCGCCTTTGGCGACGCATTTTGCCGCCAGTGGAATATCGCCCGTCACCACCACATCGCCCGGCCCGCAGGCATCGGCAATATGCTTGTCGGCCTCGTCCGGCCCGGCGGTGACATAGACGCTTTCCACCAGCGGATTCTGGCTGGGCCGGATGCCGCCGTTCGACACCAGCACCATGCGGACGCGGTGGCGGGTGGCGACCCGTTCGGCCTCGTCCTTGACCGGGCAGGCATCGGCATCAATCCAGATTACCATGGTGCGGCCCATCGGCCGGCCATGCGGCGGCGCGCCCTGTCAGGCATGCAGCGCGCCGGCATGAAAGGCGATATGTTCTTCGATGAAGGTCGAGACGAAGAAATAGCTGTGGTCATAGCCCTTTTGCATGCGGAACGTCCCGCCCTGCCGCCGCTCGGCCATGGCAGAGGCCAAAGCCTCAGGTTTCAAAAGGTCCACGAACTGGTCCGATGTTCCCTGATCAATCAGCATCGGCCCGTCAAAGCCGCGCTTTTTCATCAAAAGCGTGGCGTCATGGGCGGCCCAGGTGGTTTCGTCCTTGCCAAGATAGGCGGTGAACTGCTTGCGGCCCCAGTCGCTGGCGGTTGGATTGCAGATCGGCGCAAAGGCGGAAACGCTGCGGAAACGGCCCGGAAAGCTCATCGCGATGGTCAAGGCGCCATGGCCGCCCATGGAATGCCCGGTGATGCCTTGGGATTCCTCGGCCAGCGGAAAGGCGTTGAACAAAAGGCGCGGCAGCTCTTCGGTCACATAGTCCCACATGCGGAAATGCGGGGCCCAAGGCGTTTGGGTGGCGTTGACATAGAACCCGGCACCTTGCCCCAGATCATAGGCCGCATCATTGGCCACGCCCTCGCCACGCGGAGAGGTGTCTGGAAACACCAGCGCCACCCCCATTTCGGCCGCCCAGCGCTGCGCGCCGGCCTTGACCATGGCGTTTTCATGCGTGCAGGTCAGGCCCGACAGATACCACAGCACCGGAACCGCGCCGGTTTCGGCCTCTTCGGGCAGGAACAAACCAAAGGTCATCTCGCCGCCCGTGGCCTGCGACGGGTGGCTATAGACCCCCTGCACACCGCCAAAACACCGGTTTTCCGAAAGCGTTTTCATAGTTTCCCCACCAATGGCCCGATCAGGGCAATCACCACTGTCACCGTCAGAACCGACAGCGCGGTTGAAATCAGAATCGCGGTTGAAACCCGCTGCGGCGCCACGCCGTAATGCTGGGCCAGAATGAAAACATTCCCAGCCACCGGCAATGCCGAAGCCGCAATCATCACCCCAGCCGCAAAGGGATCAACCGCAAAGATCAAAAGGGCGGCGATGGCGACCAAAGCCGGGTGGATCACCAGCTTGGCAAAGGAAATCCATCCCGCCAGCGCAATCCTGTCAGCCCGCCGCCCGGCCAGACTGGCCCCGATGGCAAACAGCGCACAAGGCGTCGCCGCAGCGCCCAAAAGCCCCATGAATTCGTTGATGACATCGGGCAAGGGCAATCCAAGCCCCGACCAGACAAAGCCCAGCACAATCGACACGATCATCGGGTTGGCAAGCAGCCCACGACCCAAGGCAGACAGCGTGGAAAGCCGCAGCTGGCCTTCCTTTGCCCCGGTGATGATCAGCGTAATGATGCTGGAAAACACCACCATATCAATTGTCAAAACCATCATGACCGGCCCCGCCGCCGCCTGTCCCAGCAGCATCACCAGCATCGGCACACCCAAGAACCCGGTGTTGCCCGATACACCGGCATGTGCCTCCATCGCGCCTTCGGTCCAGCTTAAACCACGGGCTTTTGCCACCGTCAGCACCAGCGCATAAAGCGCGAACGAGGCCAACAGATAGGCCGCCACGAAATGCGGCTCGAATATCTTTGCCAAAGACAGGTTTGACGCAAAGCGAAACAACATCGCAGACAGCGGGAAGTAAAAGACGAACTTTGTCAGAAAGCCCGTGGCCTCGGCGCTGAAAAACCGGGCGCGCGCGGCCCAAAAGCCAAGCCCGATGATGGCAAAGAACGGCAAGGTCTTGAGCAGGATCGCGATCATGCGCCTTTGGTGTCACGGGATGGGGGCAAGGGCAACCCTGAAGGGCGGGCGATCCGGCGCAAACAGCGCCAGACGCGCGTTCAGGCCTTGGGTCGGTCGTCCGTGTCGTAATAGGTTGCGACCCGCGCCACCTTGTCGAAAGACCCAAAGACAAAGGGCGTGCGCTGATGCAGCGAGGTGGCAGGCTGTGCCAGGATCGGGTCGCGCCCATCGGTCGCGTTCCCCCCGGCTTGGGTCACCAGAAAGGCAATCGGGGCGCATTCATAAAGCAGGCGCAACCGGCCCATCTCATAGCCGGGCCTGATATCGCCGGGATAAAGAAACACCCCGCCCCGCGTCAGAATCCGGTGGGTTTCGGCCACCAAAGACGCCACCCACCGCATGTTGAAAGCCCGGCCCCGCGGCCCGTTCTTGCCCTGCATCAGATCATCGATGAACCTGCGGATCGGCCGATGCCATTGGTGATAGTTCGACGTGTTGATGGCAAATTCGCTGGTCTGGGCTGGAATGGTCAACCGCGCGGCTGTCAGCACAAACTGGCCGGTGGTCGGGTCCAGCGTGTATTTCTGTGTGCCCGCCCCAAAGCTGATGACAAGGCAGCATTGCGGCCCATAGATGAAATAGCCCGCGCCAACCATCTGGTCGGATTGACGCAGAAAGGTGGCCTCGGGGGTTTCGGCCACAGGGAACAGCGCGAAGATCGTCCCGACCGAGATGTTCACCCCGATATTGGAAGAGCCGTCCAAAGGATCAATCGCGATGCCATAGCTGCCCTGTTCGGCCAGACAGATCACGCCGTCTTGTTCTTCCGACGCATAGTGGCACACTGCCGAGCCGCGCAGCGCATTGGCAAACAGCTCATCCGCAATGACATCCAGCGCCTTCTGCCCGTCACCGCCCAGATTGGTGCCCACTTCGCTGCCATGGTCCCCGGCAATCTCGCCCAGCGCAATCAGCCGGGCCAAACTTGCCGCGGCCGAACACAGCCGCGTTACGGCATCATGCAAGGGCGCAGGGATCAGCGCTGCAGCAATGCCGCTTTGAACGCTTTGTGCGAATGTCGTGTCACTGTTCGCCACCTTTGTCTCCTTGCCAAGTGCCTGCCGTTTAACAGCCGTGACCTGGCCGCGACAAAAGGAAAATTCGATCATCCCGCCTTTTCACGGGGAATGATCCCCGCCTTCGCGGTTCCCTACCGCTGCGAATCGGTTTGCCAAAATGAAACTGCCCGCGCCAGACCGGCACGGGCAGTTTTGCAGTCGTATTCTGGCGCGCTTAGCGGCGCAGGCCAAGACGCGAGATCAGCGACGCATAGCGCGCTTCATCTTTGGACTTCACATAGTCCAGAAGCTTGCGGCGCTGGGCCACCATCATCAGAAGACCACGACGCGAGTGGTTGTCCTTCTTGTGGCCTTTGAAATGTTCAGTCAGCGTCGCAATACGCGACGACAGGATCGCAACCTGAACTTCGGGCGAACCGGTGTCGCCTTCTTTGGTCGCGTATTCCTTGATAAGACGGGCTTTTTCTTCAACGGTAATCGACATCGGATCACTCCTTGGTTTCATGGTGACGGCACAAGCCGGGATGTCGTCCAGCAGGGCCCTTGCAGCCTTTCGGCAACCGACCTTTCGGTGCGGATGGCAGCGTATAGACGAGACATGCCCAAAAGAAAAGCCCCGAATCGGCCCAGCCCGAAAGGGACAGGCTGTGGCGTTAACCATCTGGCAAGATTGTTCAACTTGTTGCTAAGGCAAAGTGGAGAAGCGGGCCATTTCGTGCTAAAGTAGTGGGGATTTGGCGTGAAGTCTTATGTTTCATAGCCAGTTTTGGTTAAGAATGCGTTCTTGATTTTGCGTCAACACATGCTTGGGTTGTGTCATGCTTGGTTTGCTTGGAATTCTCGGTGCGTTGCTTGCCGGCCTGACGCTTGACAGCGGCACAGACGCGCCTTCCGCAGGCCGCGAGGCTGAAGACAATCCCGCCGATGACGAAGAGGCATGGGGCGTTTCCACGGCCTTCATGTTGGGCGAAGATCCTGCGGGCAGCGACCATGGCGGCACCGAGCCCGACGGCCAGCCGATTTCCAACGACCTCCCCGATGAACCCGACCCCGATCTTGCCTTGCATGGCGATGATCGGGACGACACGCTTGAAGGTGGTTCAGGCAAGGATCAGATCGCGGGCGGTGCGGGGGATGACTACCTTTCCGGCCATGATGGCGATGACAGCCTGTGGGGCGATACGGGCAATGACCACGCGCTTGGCGGTGCGGGTGCCGATGTGCTGGACGGTGGCGATGGCAACGACACGCTTTGGGGCGACGCCGGCAATGACGCGCTGGCCGGGGGCGCGGGCGATGACCTTTTGGCGGGCTGTGAAGGCGACGATCACATCATCGCCGGCAGTGGCGACGACACCGTGCTGGGCGGGGGCGGCGACGATGATGTTTCGGGCGGCGCTGGCGCCGATGTGCTTGGCGGTGGCGAAGGCAATGATCTGGTTCGCGGCGGCCTTGGCGCGGATGAAGTTGATGGCGGCGCAGGCGATGACACGCTTTGGGGCGGCAGCGAAGCCAGCGATGACGAGGACGTCGATTTCCTGAACGGTGGCGCGGGCGATGACATGCTGCACCTTGGCGCGGGGGATTACGGCAATGGCGGCGCGGGGGCTGACAGCTTTGTCCTGCAAGACTTCGCCGCCGGCAGCCCGGTGGCGCAGATCACCGATTTCAACCCTGATGAAGACGGCTTGGTGATCTACTACGACCAGACCATGCACCCCGATCCCCATCTTTCGCTGCAAACGGGTGATGGGGCTTCTGTGCTGCTTTTGGATGGGGTGCCGCTGGTCAGTCTGGCCAATGGTGCCGTGCCTGATCTTTCAACCATCACCCTGCGGGCGGCCTGACATCACGCCAACGCGGCCACGCGGGTGGGGGTTTCAGGCCCAAACCTGGGGCGCGGTTGCATAGCCGATGTAAAGCGGATGGCGGGGCTGGCCCGATTTTGTCAAACCCAGGTGCAGCAGCGGCTTGCCACAGCCGCGCAGGATCGGGGCAACCGCCATGCCGCGCCCCAGAAACTCCCCATGACCACCCCAACCGCACAAGATCCGCTCTGCCCAATCGGCAGCCTCTTTCAAGGCGGCATCATTCGCCGCCCCGATCGGATCAACCGCCCGGCGCAGGTCCTGCGGATCGGTGGCACGATAGGCAAAAAGATTGACCACCCGGAGCCCGCCAAAGCCCATGGCGCGCGCACGCCTTTCGCACCGCTCGACCGTGGGGTCGTTCTGGGTCTCGGTCGCCGTGGACGGGTTCAGCATGACATAGGCCAGACGCGGTCCGGCACCCCAAAGCCGCGTCAGCGCATAGCGATAGGTTTCGCAGGCCGAATAAACCGCTTCACTGGCCGCATCGCCTTTTTGATGGGCGCGGTAGATCATCGGCTAGTCCAGATTGAACACGCGGCTTGGGTGCAATTCGCCCGCTTTGTAGATGCCAACCGCAACCGGCCGCCCTTGAAAACTTGCCCAAGCCTCATCCCCGAACCGCGCGGTCGAGGTCATGACCATGCCCGGATTGCCATTCTTCAGGCGCACCGCCCCTTCGGGCGTGCAGGGCAATTCCGGCAGATCCGCCAGACCCATTTCAAGCGGTTTAAGCAGGGCATCAATCTCGCTGGATTTCGCCAGCCGGTCGATGTCTTCCAGCGACACGCCTTCGCTGGCGTTGAACGGCCCCGACCATTCGCGCCGCAGCCAGGCAACATGGCCCAAGCAACCCAGGACGCGGCCCAGATCACGGGCGATTGACCGCACATAGCCGCCCTTGCCGCAGACCATTTCCAGATCGACATGATCGGCGTCCGGACGTGCGATGATCTCCAACCGCTCCACCCACAGCGGGCGGGCGACCAGATCCATCACCTCACCTTCACGCGCCAGATCATAGGCGCGCTCGCCATCCACCTTCACCGCGGAAAACTGCGGCGGCACCTGCGCGATATCGCCGCGAAAACCGCAAAGTGCGGCCGCGATCTCGGCATCACTTGGCCGGGTGTCGCTGGTTTGCAGCACGCTGCCCTCGGCGTCATCAGTGGTGGTTGCCGCACCCAAAGCAACCCGGAATCGATAGCATTTCAGCGCATCGGTAATATAGGGCACGGTCTTTGTCGCCTCGCCCAGCGCCACCGCCAAAACCCCGGTCGCGGCGGGGTCAAGCGTGCCCGCATGGCCCGCCTTTTGTGCGCCAAAAGCCCATTTCACCTTGTTCACCACAGTGGTCGACCCCACGCCCGCAGGCTTGTCAACCACCAGCCAGCCGTTCACAGGCCGGCCCTTTTTCCCGCGTGCCATGTCAGTCCTTTTTCTTGACGACGCCGACAATCGGCCCCATCGGAAACCCGATATCGTCCCGCTCCAGCGCGGGCGCATAGAGCCGCGAGACAGAGCCATCAAAGTAAAGCGCGTTTTTCACAGCCAGATTATCCCGGTAGAACCGCGCCAGATTATGAAAGGTCACCTTGTCATTTGAAATCACGAACAGCGCCCGGCCATCTTCTGCCACGCCGACACCATTGCGATAGTTGAAGGATTCGGACTCTGGCAGAAAACGCGGGTGCAGTTCGCCGTCGATCACCAGCATCGGCCCGGATTGGCTGGCATAACGGCACTGGGGGGTGTCTGCCTTGAAGGCGCGGCTTTCAACAATGGAAAACCCCTCGCCGATGCAAAAGACGCCATTGGGCAAAAGCCCGAAATTTCCGGGCCCCTCACGGGTGACAAGCCGGGCCATCTCTTGCCCGTTTTCGATGTAAAGCCCCACCGGTGCCAGTTCGCTGTTGAACATGCCGGCATTCATGGCAAAGGCCAGTTCTGCGCCCTCGGCCTCCAGGGCGGTGTTCACGGCGGCAAAGCTGCCATAGGGCCCGTCAAGGCCATTCAGGAAAAGCCGCACATCCTCGGTCGGAGAGGCCTCGCATACCGAATAGGAAAAATCTTCAAAGCCGACATCGCGGCAGGTGGCAGCCCCGGCCATTCCGGGAAGCGCCAGCGCCAGCAGGGCGGTCTTAATCCTCATCGCCTTCGTCCGCCGGATCAAGATCGCGGGCAACCGAAGGGTCCGCGAACATGCGCCGCGTCTCATCCAGCCGATCAAAGGTTTCATCTGGCCGAAACCGCAGGTCAGGCGCGTATTTCAACGTCATTTCCTGCGCAACGCGGTGGCGCAGTTCCGCCTTGTTGCGGGCCAGCGCAGCGATGGCGTTTTCGACCGGAACCGAACCCATCAGCGGCATGACATAAACCGTTGCAACCTTCAGGTCGGGTGAACAGGATACTTCGCCCACGGTGATCGACATCGCGTTCAGATCGGAATCGTGGATTTCGGCCCGGTTCAACACATCAGAAAGTGTGCGACGGATAAGTTCACCGACGCGAAGCTGGCGTTGCGAGGGGCCACTGGCCGAATGGAAGCGCTTGTTGGACATGGGCGTCCCCATAAGCCCTTTTCGTCGCGCCCGCAACGCCGGGCTTTCCGCATTCGCGGAAGGGCGCTAAAGGGAAGGTGCAGCGAAGGGGGCTAAGATGGAAAACCTGCCGGGAATCGTGATTACCGGGGCGTCGGGCCGCATGGGGCAGATGCTGGTAAAAACCGTGCTTGCCAGCGGCAAGGCACGGCTGGTGGGCTGTGTCGAACGCTCTGGCAATCCCTGGCTTGGCCGCGATGTCGGCGAAGCGATGGGCGGGACTGCCCTTGGCGTGACCGTCACCGACGACCCGCTTTCGGCCTTTGCCCGCGCTCAAGCCGTGATTGATTTCACCGCCCCCGCTGCCACAGTCGAATTTGCCGCCCTTGCCGCACAGGCCCGTGCGGTGCACGTGGTCGGCACCACCGGGCTGGAGGCCGAACATTACGCCAAGCTGGATGCAGCGGCGCACCACGCCGTGGTGGTGCAGGCTGGAAACATGAGCCTTGGCGTCAACCTTCTGACGCGGCTGACGCAAAAGGTTGCGGCGGCCCTTGATGCCGATTGGGATATTGAAGTGATCGAGGCGCATCACCGCATGAAGGTTGACGCGCCTTCGGGCACGGCGCTGATGCTGGGTCAGGCCGCTGCCGATGGCAGGGGTGTCGCGCTTGACGCGGCGCGGGTTTCGGGCCGCGATGGCATCACCGGGGCGCGGTCGCGCGGAACGATCGGCTTTTCCGCGATTCGCGGCGGCGACATTGTGGGCGAACATGACGTTCTGTTTGCAGGCGAGGGAGAGCGGATCATTCTGCGCCACGTTGCGACCGACCGCACGATCTTTGCCCGCGGCGCGCTGAAAGCAGCACTTTGGGGGCAGGGGCAAAAGCCCGGTCGCTATGACATGATGGATGTTTTGGGCCTTTAATCTGGGCCTTTAATCTGGGCCTGAAACCGGTCTTAGAAATCTATCGCCAGCCCCTTCTTTTCCCAATCGCCATAGCGCACGGGTTCAGGCCCGTTGCGGCCCCCAAGTTCGGCCGGCAGCTCGGCGGGCTTTGCGGCCTTGCGCCGGGCTTCGGCCTCGGCAAGGGCGCGTTGTGCGGCGGCAGGAAGGTCGCTGGCAACGGGGGTGGGGGTGTCTTCGGACATGCTCTATCCCTTCGGGGGTTTTGGGTGATATAGGCCGCGCAAAGGGTTTGCGGCAAGGACAAGCGATGACGCAGGGAAAGACCGGAACGGCACGCGGCGGCGCGGTGACGCTTCTGAACGCGGTTCTGGGCGAAGGGCTGTTGCTGGCGCAGGCGCAAGAGGCGCCGGGTTTCGCCGCCCTTGCAGCACCTGACCGCGCCCGCGCCCAGCGGCTGGCGCTGAGCGTGCTGCGCCTTGTAGAGCCTGTTGACAAGCAGTTGCATCCGCTGATGCGCAAGGCGCCGCCTTTGCCGGTTTTGAACATCCTGCGTCTGGCCGTTGTCGAACTTTCGCAGGGCGCTGCGGCCCACGGCGTTGTGAACGAGGCGGTCAGCCTTGCCCGTGCAAACCGCAAGACCGGGCATCTTGCCGGTCTGGTCAATGCCGTTTTGCGGCAGGTGCCGGTGGGGGTTGCGCTGAATGGCGTGCAAAAACTGCCGCGCTGGCTGCGCCAACCGCTGGTGCATGCCTATGGGCGCGATGCGGTTGCCGCCATCGAAGCGGTTCAGTCCCAGCCCGCGCCCTTGGATCTTACCGTCAGGCCCGGGGCCGAGGCACCCGAGGGCGCGGTTTTGCCCACCGGGTCGTTGCGTCTGGCAGACCGGGGTCAGGTTTCGGCCTTGCCGGGCTATGAGGCTGGCGGCTGGTGGGTGCAGGATGCCGCCGCTGCGCTGGCCGTGCCGCTTTTGGGCAACATTACCGGCCTTCGCACGCTGGATCTTTGCGCCGCACCCGGTGGCAAAACCCTGCAACTTGCCGCCGCCGGGGCCAAGGTAACGGCGCTGGACATCTCAGCGCCCCGCATGGCGCGTGTTGCCGAAAACCTGCGCCGCACCGGGTTGCAGGCCGATTGCGTCATTGCGGATGCATTGCACTGGCAACCAGACGCGCCGTTTGACGCCATCTTGCTGGATGCGCCCTGTTCGGCGACCGGCACCATGCGCCGCCATCCTGATTTGCCATTTGTGAAAGATGGTTCGGAAATCGCCGCACTTGCAGATTTGCAGGCCCAGCTTTTGGATCGGGCGCTGGGCTGGCTGCGGCCGGGCGGGCGGCTGGTTTTTGTCACCTGCTCGCTTTTGCCCGAAGAAGGAGAAGACCAGATTGACGCGGCACTCGCCCGCCATTCGGGGCTGACAGTCTGCCCCCCCGCCTTGCCCGGAATTGCGGCCGATTGGGTCACGGCCCAGGGCGGGTTGCGCCTGCGCCCCGATCACTGGGCCGACAAGGGCGGCATGGACGGGTTTTTCATGGCCTGTCTGCAAAAGGCCTAGGCGCGCGGAAACAGCCGATACCACAGCCAATCCGGCAGCCCCTGACCAAAGCGGAACAGCCAGGAAAACGGCGCAGGAAAGCTGGATTTGAAGCGGTCAGAGCGCATCAGCCGCAGCATATGTCCTGCGGCCACGTCGGGCGTCATCAAAAAGGGCATGGCAAAGCCGTTCTGCGCGGTCAGTCGCGTGGCGATGAACCCCGGGTTTGCCAGCTGCACCCGCACGCCACTGCCGCGCAAATCGGCATAAAGGCTTTCGGCCAGCACCATGACCCCAGCCTTTGACGCCGCATAGCCAACAGCCCCCGGCAAACCGCGATACCCCGCCAAGGATCCGGTCAGCACTACATGCCCCGCCCCGCGCGCCACCATGTTCGGCAGCACGGCGCCCAGAACGCGGGCGGTTCCTGTCAGGTTCACGTCGCACATCGCGGCCAGCTTCGCGGCGTCCATATCTGCCGCAGCCATCGGCCAATAGACGGCCGCCAGCAGCACCAGTCCATCCACATCGCCCACCGTTCTCGCCGCCTCGGCAACAGATCCGGCATCGGCAATATCCATGCCCACAGGCATCGCCCCAAGTTCGGCACAAACCGCAGACAGGCGCACTTTGTCGCGGGCCGAAATCACCAGATCGGCGCCCTCGGCCCGCAACGCCTGCGCCAGCGCCAGGCCCAACCCTTCTGTTGCACCTACCAGCCAATAGCGTTTGCCTGCAAAATGGCTCATCGGCTCACCGTGCTGCTGGGGGGTTCTGGCCGGGGGCGATAGACCGCCCCTTTCAGCCGCAGTTTCAACGCCTGCCAGAAGATCAGCGTCAGCACCCGGCGCGAACCAAAGGGCCGGCGCAGGCAGGCCCAAAGAATGGCGCGGTTGGTCAAGGCTCTGCGCGGGCCGGTCAGCGTGGCGATCACACCGTCATCACCAGCCGCAAAGTTGATCCAGACGCCAATGCGGTCCGCCCGGATGTCAAAACGAAACTGATAGCCCCCCGCGATCGGCTGAAAGGGCGAAACATGAAAGATCTTGCGCGCGCCAAGGTGGTCTTCGGGGCGGATCGGGCCAAAGTCATCGCGGTGAACCAGATAGGAATGCCGGTCGCCAAACGTGTTCGACACCTCGGCAATCACCACACGCAGCGCGTCTTGTGCGTCATGGCACAGCCAAAAGGAGACCGGGTTGAACACATGGCCAAGAAGGCGTGGCTGGGCCAAAAGATCAATGCGTGCCGGTTCTGGCAGCTTGTTCGCGGCCAAAACCTGCCGCACCCAGGACACGCCCGCACCTTTCCCGGGCGCACCACCATGATCGACATCATGCACCCCGGCCAGATTGGCACGGTTGCGCGAAAACAGCGCCGGGCCTTTGGCGGTTTCGGGGGTCAAAAGCACATAGTCGATCGAATAGCGAAAGCGGTTCTGCACATCGCCCTTGCGCCCGTGAAAGGTGGTTCCCTGAATATGATCGACCCCGGTCATGCCGCGACCGACATCGCCGTGCGGGCAGTGATGGCCTGCGCCACGTCAACCGCGCTGGCAAAGCCGTCCTCGTGAAAGCCATTGCGCATCCAGGCACCACAGAACCAGGTGTTGCGCTGGCCGTTCATGGCGCGAATGCTGGCTTGCCCTGCCAAGGCGACATGGTCGAAAACCGGGTGGCGAAAGGTGGTCTGGTCATAGATCAGCTCTTGCCGGATCGGGGCTGTCGGGTTCAGCGTGACAAACATCGGGTCATCCTGCGGAATGGGTTGCAGGCTGTTCATCCAATAGCTCAGCGCGATGCGGTCAGGCTTTGGCATGCCTTCGGGTTCTACATAAACCCAGCTTGCCCAAGCACGCCGCCGCTTTGGCATGACGCTGGGGTCCGCGTGCAAGACGGCCTCATTCGGCTGATAGCGCACCGATGAAAGTGCCGCGCGTTCGTCGGGGTTGGCATCGCTTAGCATGGCAAGGCTGTCATCGGAATGGGTCGCCAGCACCACATCGTCATAAAGCTCCCATTCGCCACCTTCAGGCCGCAGCATCACGCCCTGCCCCTCACGGCGAATCGCGGCAACCGGGGCGGATGTGCGAATCTCGGCCCCGTGCCGTAGCAAATCCGCCTCAAGCCGGCGGACATATTCCACCGACCCGCCGCGCACCGTGTGCCATTGGTGCTGGCCACGGGCCTGTAGCAGGGCATGGTTCTTGAAGAACTGAATCATCGCATCGGCAGGAAAATCCAGAATGCCGCTGACCGGGGTTGACCAGATCGCACCAGAGATCGGCGTGATATAGTTGTCGCGGAAGGCGTCTGATGTGCCCAACCGGTCAAGCAGCCCGCCGATTGTCAGCCCGCTGCCCAGCGCCACGGCCTCGGCATTTGCGTTGAAATGCATGATGTCGCGCAGCATCCGCAAAAAGCGCGGGTTCAGCGCATTGCTGCGTTGGGCGAAAAGCGTGTTCAGATCGCGCAGCGCATATTCCAGCCGCCCCCCCATGAACGAGGCCCCAAAACCCATGTCGCTGGGCGCAATCGGCACGTCCAGCTTTTCAAACAGGTCCAGCAGATGCGGGTAGTTCACCTTGTTGAACACGATGAAGCCGGTGTCCACCGGCTGGTCGCCGCGCTTTCCCGCAATCAAGGTGCGGGCATGACCGCCCAGCCGCGAGGCCGCCTCGAACAGGGTGACGGCATGGTTGCCCGCCAGAAGATGGGCCGCCGCCATGCCCGAAATGCCACCACCCACGATGGCAATGCGGCGCGGCGGTTGTCCAAGGGTTTCAAATGGCATTTCTGGTCCTAATTCGGTGATTTAGATGGATACGCCGGAGCTTGGCTAATGGATCACCCTGGCGAGTGATCCGGTTTCGGGGTTGCGACGTATCTGTGACATGATGAACACCATGCTGGCCCTGAAAATTCCCAATGCGCCCGTTCGGCGAAAGGCCTATGCTGTGCCGGTATGGACGGCGCAGGGCAGGCATTTGACAAGAACCGACGAAACTGATTGGGCGGCACTGTTGATTGCAGTGCGTGACCGACAGGACCGCGCAGCATTTGCAGCCCTGTTTCGTCACTTCGCGCCCCGCGTCAAGGCTTTCTTGATGAAATCCGGCACCGATGCCGCGCTGGCCGAAGATTGCGCCCAAGATGTCTTGGCAACGGTCTGGCAAAAGGCGCATCTGTTTGACCCCTCGCGCGCTTCTGTGGCCACATGGGTTTTCACCATTGCCCGCAACCGCCGCATCGACATTGCCCGCCGCGACCGCCGCCCCGAACCCGAGGCGCTGGATTGGGGCGGCGATGGCCATGAACCCGATCAGGCCGATGTCTTCGAGACCGCGCAGGAAACCGCGCGGTTGACAGCGGCCTTGTCGACCCTGCCCGAAGCCCAGCGTGCGCTTGTTGCGCGCGCTTTTTATGGCGATCTGTCGCACAGCGAACTTGCCGCCGAAACCGGGCTGCCCCTTGGAACGATCAAGTCGCGCATCCGGCTGGCGCTGGAACGTCTGCGCACGAAAATGAGTTGAACGATGAACAATCCTGATACCCCCATTACGCATCATCTGAACGACACGCTTTTGCTGGGCTATGCCGCAGGCACCCTTCCCGAGGCGTTTTCGCTTGTGGTCGCCACCCATATCTCGCTGTGCGACGACTGCCGGGCGCGCGCCGAAACCTTTGACGCCGTCGGCGGTGCCGTGCTGGAAAGCGCAAGCGCGCCCATGTCGGACAGCAGCCTTGAGGCCTGCCTTGCCCGTCTGCAAACGCCTGATGCACCGGTGCGTCAGGTGGCCCGCCGGGCTGTTGGTTCGGGGATTTTTCCCGCACCCTTGGCCGAATATGTCGGCAGCGGTTTAGAGCGTGTGCGTTGGAA
>JAIOXV010000011.1 GCA_021741465.1 Paracoccaceae bacterium | reverse complement strand
GCAGGTCAGCTTTCCGAACTGCGCCGTGCAGGGCGGGTTCCCAGCGATGCTTTTGTGGCTGATGGCGACATCTTCGAAAGCGAGGCTGTGCTTGTTTCGCCCGCCGAAGCTGCCAGCCCCGAAGCCGCGCCAGATATGGTCACCGAAACCGCAGCCACCCCGGCTGTCGAAGCAGTTGTAGAACCGGCGGCAGAACCGGCGGCCGAGGTTGCGGTTGAAACCGCCGTAGAGCCGGATGAAACGGTCAAAGAGGCGCGGGCGTCAGAGGCGGCCCTGTCGAAAGAAGACCGCGGCGCGCTGCAAAAGGCGCTGCAATGGTATGGTTTTTATGATGCGAAGATCGATGGTGCTTTCGGTCCGGGTACGCGTAAATCGATGGCCGCATGGCAAGAGGCCAATGGGTTTGAACCTTCGGGCGTGCTGACCAGCCGCCAACGCTCGACGCTGGTTGCCAACCACGCCGCCGATCTGGCCGAGTTCGGCTTCGAAACTGTGACCGAAGCCGAAGCGGGCATTGAAATTACCTTGCCCTTGTCGCTGGTGTCCTTTGACCGATACGAGCCACCTTTCGTGCATTTTGTCGAAGCGAACGGTTCCGGGCTGCAAGTGCTGCTGATTTCCGAACCCGGCGGCGTCGAGGCGCTGGCAGGGCTTTATGACATTCTTCAAACGCTGGAAGTCGTGCCCGAAACCGGCGAACGCGCCCGCAAAGACCGGTCTTTCACCATTGAAGGCGTGTCGGACAAGGTGCAAAGCCTGGCCTATGCCGAAACAAAAGACGGGATGGTCAAAGGCTATCTGGTGGTCTGGAACCCCGCTGATGCCGACCGTATGACGCGGATCTTGCCGGTTCTTCGGGCATCCTTCCGGGCGGTTGGCGACAAGGCGCTGGACCCGGGTCTGGTGCCGATGGACGATGCCGCGCGTGCGGGCATGCTGGCGGGGCTTGAAATGCGCCACCCGGCACGGGTTGCCACCGGCTTTTTCGTTGATGAGGCGGGGCATCTGGCCACCAGCCTTGCCAATGTCACCGGCTGCACCAAGGTGACAATCGGCGCCGAAACCGAAGCTGCCGTTCTGGCCCAAGACGATCGCAACGGCATCGCCCTTTTGACGGCAATGGCGCCGATGGCACCCAAGGCCGTGGCGCGGCTTGGCAATGCCACCCCCCGTCCCGGTGCGGAAATTGCGGTGGCGGGCTATTCCTATGGCGCAAGGCTTCCGGCTGCGGTGCTGACCTTTGGCAGCTTTGATGCCGCCGAGGGTCTGTTGGGCGAGGCTGGGCAAATCAGGCTTGCCGCACCGCTTATGGCGGGCGATATGGGCGGCCCGGTGTTGGATGCGGCGGGGGCCGTGGTTGGCCTTGCCATTCCCGTGCCGGACGGGGCGGCCAAGAAACTGCCCGAAGGCATGGCGCTGGGGGCAGACGCGGCCGCGCTGGCAGCTCTTATGCAATTGGCAGGTGTTGCGGCGGCCTATCCTGCCACAGAAGGTGGGCCGGCCCTTGACCCCGATGCGCTGAACAGCGCGGCACTTGGCATGACTGTGCAGGTCTCTTGCTGGGCTGACTAAGGCGCGCTTGGGTCTTTGCCCAAGGCTTTTTGCGGGGATCTTTTCTTGCCCTCAGTCGCGCCAGAACCGCGGCAGGAACAGCACCAGCACCGCCATCAGGCCCAAGCGGCCCATGATCATCGCCAGGATCAGCACCCATTTCGCCGCGTCAGGATATTCCATCAAGGTGCCGGTGCGGGTTGCCAGCGGCCCCATGGCAAACCCGATATTGCCGATGGACAACCAAACCCCCCAAAGCGCTGACATCGGGTCCAGCCCCATCAGCGCCAGCACGACCGTCATCACCCCCATCAACAGCACATATCCGGTGATGAAAAGGATCAGGCCCGACACCACGTCTTCGCCCACCGCCCGGCCTTCATAGCGCACCAGCGTAACCTTTGAAGGCGAGGCGATCTGCCGGATCTGGGCTGCCAGCGCCGAGGCGGCGATTTGCACCCGAAAGACGCTTAGCCCGGCCGCAGAAGACCCAGAGCAGGCCCCCACCACGCCGATAAGGAAGGCCACCACCAGCACATAGCCGCCCCAAGAGGAAAAGCTGCCCACACCGAACCCGGTGGAAGACATGATCGAGATCAGATTGAACAAAGCCTCGCGAAAGGTTTCTTCGATCCCCCCGCCTGCGCTGACCAGCCGCCACAGAAACACACTGCCCACAGCAAAGCCGATCCATTTAAGATAGGCGCGCACCTGACTGTCCTGCCACAGCGGCAGGGCTTGCCCGTTCATCAGTTGCACAAAGCGAATATAGGGCAGGCTTGCGATCACCATGAAAAACGCGCCGGCATATTGAACAGACGGGTTAAAGCGGCTGAACGACGCGTCGGAATTGGAAAACCCACCCGTGGCGATCGTCGACATGGCATTTACCGTCGCCGACAGCTCATCCATGCCCAAAGCACGGTAGGTCAGGCCGCAGGCCAGCGTCATGCCGAAATAGACGATCACCAGTTGCCGGGCGATGTCGGTGGCGCGCGGCAAAGCCTTGCCAAAGGTGTCAAAGCCTTCTGTCCTGAAATATTGCATGCCGCCGACACGCAGCACCGGCAGAAAGATCATCGCGACAAAGGCGATCCCCAATCCGCCAAGGGAATTCAGCATGGCGCGCCAAAGGTTCAGCCCCGGCGGCTGGGTTTCCAGCTTTGTGATGACGGTCGATCCGGTAGTGGTGATGCCCGAGACAGCCTCGAAATAGGCGTCCGTAAAGGACAGATGCGGCTCGCCCAGCATGAAGGGCAACGCGCCAAACAGCGGCACAAACCCCCAGATGGCCGCTGTCATCAGATAGGCCTGCCGCGCGCTTAGCCCAAGGCCCAGCGCATTGGACGTGGCCAGCGACAACATCAGCCCGACAGCCCCGGTGACGATCGCGGCCTGCATGAAATCAGCGCCGTTGTGCAAGCCAACGCGGGCATCGATGATGGCAGGTGCCAGCATCAGAATGGCCAAGACCACCAGAACGCGCCCCACGACATAAAAGATTGGCCGAAGATCGATCATGGGCGCAAGGCATAGGGGTTTTGCGCCCTGCCGTCAAAGGGCGCAATCAGGGGTGCCACCCAGCCCTGTGACACAGGGGTGCGGGCCAGGATCAGCCGATGTGGTACAGGCTGGCGAAAAGGCGCGGGTCCAGCGATTGGGCCGCAAAGGTTGCCCCTTCGGTCAGGACAGAGACCGCATCATGGCTGTGCAGGCTTTCCTGATGGCTGGCGACAATGCGGAAATCACCGATCCGATCATCCTTCAAAAGCGCCGCACAAAAGCTGCGGGCCGCATCTTCGACAAAGATCGGATTGGCGGCGTTCAGTTCGGCAAAGGCTTGTTCGTCTTCCCGCTTGACCATGACTTGGGTTTCGGTGGGCACCGCGTCACGGGCGATCTCGATCAGATCTTCAAACCACAGGCATTTTGCGCCGGTCAATTCAACCGAGATGCGGGCAACCGAACGTTGCGAATGCGGCGTTGCCAATTGGCCCCGGGTCATCCGCGCATGTTCCGAAAGTTCCAGGCTGCACGGGCAGGTCGAGGAATAGACAAAATCCAGGTGCATCAAGTGCTTGCGCACGCCTGCCACATCCACCAGCTCCAGCGCGATGTCATAATACTGCCAGCCCGACAGGCCCGACCGCAATGACCCCACCTTCATCGGGAAGGAAAACCGCATCTGGATGCGGGCATCGAAACTGCCCAGATCGCGTTTGTAGTCTTCCAGCGCATGTTCGATCACGGCAAAGGAAAAATCCTTTTCCGAATGGGCATAGAACGACCGCATGATGCGGCTCATGTTGATGCCCTTCTTTTCAGCTTCAAGGCTGACGGTGCCGGTTACCGAGGTTTCCAGCGTTACTGGCTGATCATCACGGGTCTCAAAGCGGATCGGCAAGCGGAAATTGGATATCCCGACATGCTGGATGGTCTGGCGCGCACCACGGATCAGGCTGGCGGGTCCGTTTTGCAGGTCTGGCAAGCTGTCTTTGTAGGGCGCATCGGCCAGAAAATTGGCCGGATATTCCCGCGACATCACAGGATAGCCCTGCCCCAAAAGCGCGCCGGCTTGTGGATCAAGCCCCACGATCTCGGCCTCGGATGCCTGCCGCGCCCAAAGCCGCAGCGTGGCCATTGCGGCCTCGGCTTCGGCACGGCCGGGATGGGTGTCTTTTTCGGACAGGTGCAGGTTCATGGGGTGGTCCTTTCGGTTCAGGCGCTTTCGCACCATCAATGTCAGCAGGAATACGAACGGGCGCGCCGTCCGGATCAAGATTGCGGGCAGATTCCCGCAAGCTTCCTAATTTAGGCGCCGTCGCCTCGCCAAAGAAGGGGGAAAGGGACAGATTTCGCAGCTTTTGCGACAGATCAGATGTGGTCAAGCGCCTGTTTCAGATCTGCGATCAGGTCGCCGGCATCTTCAAGCCCCAGCGAAAGCCGGATCAAGCCCTGTGTGATGCCAAGCTTGGCCTTCATCTCGGGCGCAAGACGCTGGTGCGTGGTGGTTGCCGGATGGGTGGCAATGGTTTTGGCATCGCCAAGGTTGTTCGAGATGGTGGCGATTTGCAGCGCGTTCATAAAGCGGAAGGCCGCCTCTTTGCCGCCCTTAATGTCAAAGGCTATCAATGTCCCGCCCGACCCCATCTGACCCATCGCAAGCGCATGCTGCGGGTGGCTGGCAAGGCCCGGATAGATCACCTTCGAAAGGCGCGCATCACCTTCCAGCGCGCGGGCCACGGTCAGCGCCGTTTCGGCCATCGCCCGGCAGCGCAGGTCAAGCGTTGCCATGCCGTTCAGGTGCATCCAGGCGGTAAACGGGCTCATCGAGCCGCCGGTGTGCTTCATATAGGTTTCAACCGTCTTGCGGATGAACTCTTCACGGCCACAGATAACCCCGCCCAGCGCGCGACCTTGGCCATCGATGTGTTTGGTGGTGGAATAAACCACCACATCCGCGCCCTGATCGACCGCGCGCGAAAAGATCGGCGTGGCGAAGACGTTGTCGACGATCACCGTCGCACCGACCGCATGGGCGATGTCCGCAACCGACGTGATATCCACCAGCTCCAGCGTGGGGTTCGACATGCTTTCAAAGAACACCGCCTTGGTGGCCGGTGTCACGGCGGCGCGCCATTGGGCAAGATCGGCCCCATCGACAAAGGTGACATGCACCCCATAGCGCGTCAGCACATCTTCCAAAATATACAGACACGAGCCGAACAGCGCCCGTGACGATACAACATGATCGCCCGCCTTCAGCATCGAGGTCAGAGCGCCGTTCACGGCAGCCATGCCGCTGGCACAGGCAAAGGCAGCTTCGGTGCCTTCAAGCGCGGCGATGCGGTCTTCGAACATCCGCACCGTGGGGTTGCCGTAACGCGCATAGATGAATTCGTCGGCTTCAGCCTTGACGAAGCGCTGCTCGGCGGCCTCGGCGGAAGGATAGGCAAACCCCTGGGTCAGGAAGATCGCCTCGGCCATTTCGCCATATTGGCTGCGGCGGATGCCATCATGCACCAGCTTGGTGCGCGTTTTCCAATTGTCGCTCATCCCGGGCCCCCTTGGCCAAACAAAAACCCCGAAACCAAGGGGTTCGGGGCAAAAGCGTCCGTTTCCCTTTTAGCGGCTTGTTTAACGTGGCCCGCAATCCGGTTTCAAAGCGCCACAACCGGGCAAATACCCCCGGATCGGCAAAAGGTCAATCTGCGATGCGCCACATCCTGCCGTGCGGGGGGCGATCCCGTCGCCCCGCCAAAGGGGCGGGTGCCGCATTGGTCACCCTGTCTGCGGCCCATGCCAAGCCCTTTGGCTTTGGGATAAGAGGTCAGTCTTGTGGCTGGTTCGACAGCCAGGCCATCAGCCTTGGCCGTGCGCTAGCGTCCCCCGCTGCGCGCGCCTCTTCGATCACCGCACGTGCCTGCGCCAGATCAACCCGGCGCAACAACGACTTTACCGGGCCAATCGAGGCCGGCCGCATCGACAGCCCGCGCAGGCCCATGGCGGCAAAGGCCAAGGCTTCAACCGGGCGGCCCGCATCTTCGCCACAAAACGACAGCCGCGTGCCCGACGTCGCGCAGCGCTGCACGACCTGTTGAAGGAAGGACAGGAACGACAGGTTCAAACTGTCATACCGCTTGCGCACACGTTCGTTTTCGCGGTCGGCGGCAAAGAAAAACTGTTTCAGGTCATTGCCACCGATCGAGACAAAATCCGCCAGATCGAAGAACGCCTGCGGCGCATAGGCAAGACTGGGGGTTTCCAGCATCGCCCCGATTTCCAGCTTTTCGGGCACAGGATGGCCAAGAGACCGTTCTCGATGAATTTCGCGCAGCACATGCGCGCGCGCCTCCTGAAATTCGGAGTTTTCGGTGATGAAGGGGAACATGACCATCAGATCACGGCCCTTGGAGGCCCGGATCAACGCCTGCAACTGCATGCGCAGCACACCGGGCTTGTCCAGACCCACGCGGATTGCGCGCCACCCCATTGCCGGGTTCGGCTCGTCCTGCGGCTTCATGTAAGGCAGGACCTTGTCCGAGCCGATATCCAGCGTGCGGAACGCGACCGGGCGGCCTTTGGCTGCATCCATCACGCGGGCGTACAGGGTGGCCAATTCGCCGCGTTGGGGCATCTTGTTGCGGATCAGGAATTGCAATTCGGTGCGGAAAAGCCCGACACCTTCGGCACCCGAGCCTTCAAGGCTGGGCAGATCGGCCATCAGCCCGGCATTCATCTGCAAGCAAATTGTGACCCCATCGCGGGTAATGGCGGGCAAGTCGCGCAAACTGGCATAGCGTTTCTGCGCCTCAGCCTGCATGGCGATCTTGTCGCGGAAACTGCGCGAAACGGTTTCTTCGGGGCGCAAATGCACGATGCCCTGATCGCCATCAACCAAGATCGCGTCCCCATTCAGCGCCTCGGCTGTGATGTTGCGGGCGTGGATGACCATCGGAATGGCCAGCGCGCGCGCAACGATGGCGGCATGGCTGCCGACCGAGCCTTCCTCCAGCACAACACCCTTAAGCTTGCGGCCATAGTCCAGCATTTCGGCCGGGCCAATGTTGCGCGCCACCAAAACCGGATTGTCCGGCATCTGGGCGCCGGTATCCTTGCCCTGCCCCGTCAGAATGCGCAAAAGCCGGTTCGACAGATCGTCCAGATCATGCAAACGCTCGCGCAGGTAAGCGTCCTCGACCTGTTCCAGCCGGTTGCGGGCGGTGGATTGTTCCTTTTCCACCGCAGCCTCGGCCGAAAGCCCGCGCTGGATGTCTTCCTCCATACGCCGCAGCCAGCCGCGCGAATGGGCAAACATCCGATAAGCCTCAAGCACCGCTTTTTGGTCTTTGTCCAGACTTTCTGCAGCCAAAAGATCGTCAACCGAAACCCGCAACACGCCAACCGCTTCGCGGATACGGTCAATCTCGGTCAGGGGGTCATCGGCAACCGGGTTGGTCACCACCACGCGCGGTTCGTGCAACCAGACCCGCCCTTCGGCGGTGCCTTCTTGCCCGGCGTTGCCGCGAAACATCAAAGGTTGCTTGTGCAAGGCCTGCACATCATCGCCCGCAAAAGCGCCAAGTTCTGTCATTTCGGCCAAAACCATGGCCACAACATCCAGCGCCTCGATCTCGTCCTCGGCATAGCTGCGCGAGGTTTTGGACTGCACCACCAGAACACCCAGCTTTTCGCCCACACGCTGGATCGGAACGCCAAGGAAGCTGGAATAAATCTCTTCTCCGGTTTCCGGCATGAAGCGGAAGCCTTTTTCGGAAGGCGCATCGGCGGTGTTGACGGGTTGGCCGGTGCGCGCCACGCGGCCAACCAAGCCCTCGCCAAGTTTCATGCGGGTCTGGTGAACGGCCTCGGCCTTCAGCCCTTCGGTGGCGCACAGTTCCAGCGTTTCGGCATCGCGGAACAGATAGATCGAGCAGACCTCGGTCTTCATGCTGTCAGCGATCAGGTGGGTGATACGGTCCAGCCGTTCCTGCCCTTTGGCAGGCATGCCAAGCACATCGCGCAAGCCGCGCAAGAGTTTTCGGCTGTCACTTTCACTGCGTTCCGGCATGAGAGGCCTCCTCACGTCGTCTATAGGACCAATACGCGCGAAAGGGGAGTGACTTTCGGACATGTGTTGATCCGGCCCGCACAACTTTGCCGAATGTTTGGGCATTTGCCACCAAGACGCGCAGATGCAGGCGCGTGCGCCCCTTGCCCCCGCCCGCCGCGCGGGCCACATAGCAAGCCACCCCGGCATCTTGAGGACAGCATGACCCAAAGCTTCGCAGTTTACCCCAGCCTTCAGGGCAAAACCGTTTACGTGACCGGCGGCGCGCAGGGCATTGGTGCCGAGATTGTGCGGGCCTTTGCGGCCCAAGGGGCCAAGGTCGGGTTTCTGGACCGGGACGAAGCGGCCAGCCGCGTCTTGGCCGATACGCTGCCGGATGTGGCCTTTGAACTGTGTGACCTGCGCGATATTGCCGCGATGCAAGCGGCCCTTGCGGCGCTAAAGTCTCGCCTTGGCCCAGCCTCAGTGCTGGTCAATAACGCCGCGCGCGATGACCGCCATAAATGGCAGGATGTGACGCCCGACTATTGGGATGAACGTCAGGCCACCAACCTGCGCCATATGTTCTTTGCCATACAGGCTGTGGCCCCCGACATGATCGCCGCCGGTGGCGGGTCGATCATCAACATGGGCTCAAACAGCTGGTTCGAGGCCGGCGGCGGCTTTCCGGCCTATACCACGGCAAAAGCTGCCGTTCACGGCCTGACACGCACCATGGCCCGCGATCTGGGCGGCCACAGGATTCGCGTCAATGCGGTGGTTCCGGGCTGGATCATGACAGAGCGCCAAAAAGAGCTTTGGGCCACCCCCGAAAGCCTTGAAGCCCACCGCAAACGGCAATGCCTGCCCGATCTGATCGAGCCGGTCTATGTGGCGCGGATGGTGCTGTTTCTGGCCTCGGATGACGCGGCAATGTGTTCGGCGTCGAATTTCATGGTCGAGGCAGGATCGATCTGACAGCAAAACGACCCGCGCCCGGTCGGGCTGCGGGTCGTCAACGCAGATTTTCGGAGAAAATCAGGCCTTTTCCAACTCGAACGTGTCGTGCAGAGCTTGCACGGCCAGTTCCATGTATTTGCGGTCGATCAGGACCGAGATCTTGATCTCGGACGTGCTGATAACCTTGATATTCACATTCTCATCCGCCAAGGCCGCGAACATCTTGGCCGCCACGCCAACCTGAGACCGCATGCCGATACCGACGACAGAGATCTTGGCCACATCGGTGTCGGTTACAAGGTGGGCATAGGCAAACTCGCCAGCGGTCTTGGCCTCTTCCATCGCCTTGCGCGCGCGTTCCACCTGATTGGTGGGCAAAGAGAAGGTCATGTCGGTGTAGGCGCGTTTGTCAGACGGATCGTCCAGTTCCGAAATGTTCTGAACGATCATGTCCACGTTCACGCCCGCATCGGCCAGCGGCCCAAAGATCGCAGCAGCAATGCCGGGGCGATCTTCAACCTTGACCAGCGTCATCTTTGCTTCGTCGCGGCTGTAGGCGACGCCAGAAACAACTTTCGATTCCATGATTTCGTCCTCGTCGCAGACCAGAGTTCCGGAAGTTTCGTCAGTGTCCTCGAACGAGGACAGCACCCGCAGCCGCACCTTATAGCGCATGGCAAGCTCGACCGAGCGGGTTTGCAAGACCTTGGCGCCAAGCGACGCCAGTTCCAGCATCTCCTCAAAGGCGATCTTATCCAGCTTGCGGGCCTTGGTGGTGATGCGCGGGTCGGTGGTGTAGACGCCGTCAACATCGGTATAAATATCGCAGCGCTCGGCGCCAAAGGCGGCGGCAAAGGCAACGGCGGTGGTGTCACTGCCCCCACGGCCCAGCGTGGTGATCCGGCCCTCGGCAGAAACGCCTTGAAAACCGGCCACAACCATCACCTTGAAACCCTCGGCGAACTTGGCATCCATGTTCTCACGCGGGATCGAGATGAAACGTGCCGAGCCATGGGCCGAGGTGGTGTTGATCGGCACCTGCCAGCCCTGCCAGGACCGCGCCGGAACGCCCATTTCCTGCAAGCGCAGCGCCATAAGGCCGGCGGTGACGTTTTCGCCACTGGCAACCACCGCGTCATATTCCCGGGCGTCATATAGGGGCGAGGTCTTTTCGACCCAGCCCACCAGTTCATTGGTCTTGCCCGACATGGCGCTGACAATGACGATCACGTCATAGCCGCGCTCGACCTCGCGCTGGACCTTCTGGGCGGCATTGGCAATGCGGTCCAGATCCGCCACCGACGTGCCGCCGAATTTCATCACCAAAAGCGGCATGGACCTCTCCCGCAGCCTGCAAATCCGGCGCTTCTTTAGGCCGCTGTCCCGGCCCGTGCAAGGGGCCAATCCAGACCTTGTGCATTCCGAAGGATCAATTGGCCGCAGATGCTTGCACTCAAAGGGCCCGCAAAGCCTTTCTGCGGACCTTTAGCCTATGACCGCGCAGGCCCGGCACGAATGCCAGCGCCTTTGGTTTAAAGCGCGCGCCAGCCGATGTCAGAGCGGCAAAACCCCTCGGGCCAATCCAACTGGTCAATCATCGCATAGGCACGTCTGCGGGCATCGGCCAAGCTGTCGCCGCGTGCGGTTATGTTCAAAACCCGTCCGCCGTTTGCCACGATGACGCCGTCTTTCACCGCAGTTCCGGCGTGAAAGCACATATGGTGGCTGTCTTCGGGCATGGCGGCCAGCCCGCTGATCTTGCTGCCTTTTTGGTAGCTGCCCGGATAGCCTTTGGCCGCCATGACCACCGTCAAAGCATGGTCATCGCCCCAGTTCACCCGGGCTTGGTCAAGCCGACCATCGGCGCAAGCCAGCATCAAATCCAGCGCCTGCGCGCCAAGCCGCATCATCAGAACCTGGGTTTCAGGGTCGCCAAAGCGGGCGTTATATTCCACCAGCCGCGCGCGGCCGTTTTCAATCATCAAGCCTGCGTAAAGCACGCCCTGATACGGTGTGCCGCGCCGTGCCATTTCGCGGATGGTCGGCAGGACAATTTCGTCAAGCGCCTGCTTTTGAATGGCATCTGTCAGAACGGGCGCAGGCGAATAAGCCCCCATGCCACCGGTGTTCGGCCCGGTGTCGCCATCGCCCACCCGCTTGTGGTCTTGCGCGGTTCCAACCGAAAGCGCGTTGATCCCATCGCTGAGAATGAAGAACGAAGCCTCTTCGCCTGCCATGAATTCTTCAATGACAACCTCGGCCCCAGCCGCCCCGAACTCGCCTGCGAACATGTCGTCGATGGCCGCAAGCGCCTCGGCCTCCACCATGGCGACGATCACCCCTTTGCCCGCAGCCAGCCCATCGGCCTTGATGACAATCGGTGCGCCCATCTTGCGGACATAGTCCTTGGCCGGGCTCGCTTCGGTAAAACGGGCATAGGCGGCGGTCGGCGCCCCGCAGGCATCGCAGATTTCCTTGGTGAAGGCTTTCGAGGCCTCAAGCCGCGCGGCGTCAGCACTTGGCCCAAAGGTCAGAACACCCGCCGCCCGGGTGGCATCGGCAATCCCGGCCGCCAAGGGGGCCTCGGGGCCGATGATAACGAAATCAATGGCGTTTTCTTCGCAAAAGGTCACGACTTCAACGCCATCCAGAATGTTGAAATCCGCCACCTCGGCCATCTGGGCAATGCCGGCGTTGCCAGGCGCCACGATCAACCGGTCGCATTTGGGGTTTTGTTTGACCGCCCAAGCCAGCGCATGTTCGCGCCCGCCGCTTCCAAGGATCAGGATATTCATGACACGCCCCCGCTTGGCCTTTGTTTCAGGGCGTCATAAGGTTCCCCCGCTAAGGAGGCAAGCGCCCATGGACATGTTCGAAGACGCCCCCACGCCGTCAAACCAACCCGAATATACCGTGTCCGAGCTGTCTGGCGCGGTCAAACGGGTGATTGAGGGAGAGTTCGGCCTTGTGCGGGTGCGTGGCGAGGTGGGGCGGGTGTCGCGTCCGGCTTCGGGGCATTTGTATTTCGACCTGAAGGATGATCGCAGCGTGATTGCCGCGATTTCCTGGAAGGGTCAGGTGGCCAAGATGCAGGTCCGCCCCGAAGAGGGGATGGAGGTTATCGCCACGGGCCGGATGACCACGTTTCCCGGCCAGTCAAAATATCAGCTGATCGTTGATGATGTCGCCCCTGCGGGGGCGGGTGCCTTGATGGCCATGCTGGAAAAGCGCAAGGCAGCGCTTTCCGCCGAAGGACTGTTTGACCCTGCGCGCAAAAAGCCGATCCCCTATCTGCCCGAGGTGATCGGGGTGGTCACGTCGCCTTCGGGGGCAGTTATTCGCGATATTCTGCACCGGCTGCGCGACCGCTTTCCACGCCACGTGCTGATCTGGCCTGTCGCCGTTCAGGGCCAGGCCTGCGCAGCCGAGGTGGCAGCCGCCATCCGTGGCTTCAATGCCATCGAGCCGGGCGGCGCCATTCCGCGCCCTGACCTTTTGATCGTGGCACGCGGTGGTGGCAGCCTTGAAGACCTATGGGGCTTTAACGAGGAAATGGTCGTGCGCGCGGCGGCGGCAAGCCGCATTCCGTTGATTTCCGCCGTGGGGCACGAAACCGATACCACGCTTATCGACCATGCCGCCGATCTTCGCGCGCCGACCCCGACGGCGGCGGCAGAGCTTGCGGTGCCAGTGCGGCTGGAGCTTTTGGCGACATTGGAGGCGCTGTCGGCCCGGCAATTCCGGGCTATTGCCCAAGGTGCAGCCAATCGTGGCCAGCGCCTGCGCGATCTGGCGCGAGCCCTGCCCCGGCTGGACAGTCTGCTGGCCCAACCTCAGCAAAGGCTGGATTTGTGGTCCGGCCGGCTTGGGGGCGCGCTGGGCATGGCGGCGGCCAAGAAACGCGCCGGCTTTGAACGCGCTGCGCGGCTTCGGCCCGAAACGCTTTTGGCCCTTGTCGCCGCAAAGCAGCGCGATTTGCAGGCCAGCGCCCAGCGCCTTGTCGACAAAGGCGCCGTCGCACTAGAGCGCAAGCACGGCCAGATGGACAAATGGGCCTCGCGGCTGGAGCCAGCCCTTGGGCGGCTTTTGTCAACGGCAGCACGTGACATTGCCCGCGACCGTGACCGGCTTTCGGCGCTGGACAGCCGGCTTCAGGCCGCCCCCGCCCGCCGATTGGCCGACCTGACCGCACGGCTGGAGCAGACCGACCGCACCCGTCTGACCTTGGGCTATACCGAAACCCTGAAACGCGGTTTTGCCGTGGTGCGCGGGGACGGGCATGTCGTCACAGGCAAGGCCGCGGCCGAACGCAGCGCAGCACTGGAGATCGAGTTTTCCGATGGCAAGCTGTTGCTTGGAGCAAGGCCTGCGAAAAAAGGCAAGGCCGAGGGTGGTGACACGCCAGGCGGCCGCGATCAGGGCAGCCTGTTCTGACGGGCGCCACGTGCCGCGCGGATCACACCCCAAGCCCGCCGCAGACAAGCCCCTTTGCAGTTTCATCCACAGCGGCAAGCGACATGGCGTCGGTGTCATGTTCCAATTGGGCGAACAGCCTGCCTTCACGGTCAAAAAAGTGCCAGCACTCGGTGTCATCGGGGGCATCTTCATAGGCAAAGCAGATCAATCCGGGCTGAACCTCATCCCAGATACCACGCTTGCACTCTTCACCCTCGAACGCCCAGATCACCCGCCGGTCAGACAGATATTGCTCGCGGCCCCAGACCTGCCCATCGTCGGCATAGGTCATGGTGCGCCCGGTGGTGCGGGCTTCGAAGGCCTCGGCGGACAGCGGGGTTTCGCCCAGCGCCGGGGCAGCCAGAAACACCGCAGACAGCGCCAATCGCAGGCCCCATCTCATGTCAGTTTCCATTTCGCCAGATGGGGGCGGATCAGGCGCTTGTAAAGCGGCGGGGCCAGCGCAAGCGTGCAGGCAACGGGCAAAGGCCAGGGCAGATGCGGGGCTTCATCGGCGGATGGCAGACGCAGTGCAGGATAAGGCCGGGCTGGATGCGCGTGATGGTCCGAATGGCGCGGCGCGTTCAACATCAGACCCGAAGAAAACCATTGTGGCGCGTTCCATGAATGGCGCGCGGCGACAGGTTCCAGCCGCCCATCAGGGCGTTTGGCGCGCGTCAATCCATAGTGCTGAACGTAATCAGAAAGCATCAGTTGCACCTGGGCGTGCAGTGCCAGCGCGCCCCACACCACCACCCCCAAAGGCCCGGCAACAAGAAAGGCCAGCCCCAGCGCCACCGCCGCCCCACCGATATAAACGCCATAAGGATGCAACCCCCGGCCCTGCCGCGATCGGGCGCGCAGCGCGTTTTCTTCGCGCCAGCCTTTCACAAAGCTGCCCGACCAAGCGCGCAGAAAAAACCGGTAGAACCCCTCGCCCGAACGGGCCGAGTTCGGGTCCTCGGCGCTGGCCGCATGGCGATGGTGCACCAGACGATGGGCGCTGGCATGGTGGCCGAAAAGCAGGCTGGAATAGACCGCCACCCCCATCCCATAAAGCACAAGGTTGCCTCGGTGGATCAACTCATGCGCCATCGGGTTCGACACTTGCCCAAACCAAAGCCCCGCCCCCACAAACAGTGCCGCGCGGGGCCATCCGCCCAATCCGCTGTCCCCCGCCACACCCCAGACGATCAGCGGCAGGGCCACAAGATGGCCGCAAGCCAAGGCGAAAAGCAAAGCGTCGGCGGCCGGAAACTCGGCCCCTTCCGGCGCGTCGCCGCTGAAAAGACTGGAAATCTGGTCCATCAGCGCGGCAAGGGCCGTCATGTAAACCAGCCCGGCAAAGGCCCAAACCCCGCCGCCCCACAGGCCAAGGGCAAAAAGCACCAGCGGGCTGGCCGAGATCAGCGCGAAAAGCGCCATGGGTAAAGGACGTGAGGACAAGGCTTGCATGGGGCGAAGGTAGCATGACAGCGTGCCATGCAAAGCCAGATTTTGCTGCAGGAGGCGGAATGCCAATCCTTTTGACGTGGTTTGGGGCCGGATGTGCCCTTGTCTACCTGATGCAAATAGCCACGGGCCGCCCCGGCGAAGGCCATTGGCAGCGCAGTGCAGCCAAGACGGCCGCGACGCTGGCTTTGGTGGTGGCCGCGCTGGTCAGCCCTGCGCCGGGATTGATCGTACTTGGCCTTGCGCTTGGTGCGGCGGGAGATTTCTTTTTGTCGCGCCATGGGCAGGCACTGTTTCTGGCCGGGATGGCGGCCTTTGCCGCCGGTCATCTGGCCTATGGCGCCGCCTTTTGGTCGCGTGCCGTCACTTTGGGATTTTCCGGCCCAACCTTTGCGCAAAGCCTGGAACTGGCGCTGCTGTGGCTGGCCATTTTCGCGCTTGGCTTTTGGCTTTCTTCGCGGGCGGGGGCCTTGCGCCTGCCGGTTTTCGGCTATGCCCTTGTGATTGGGCTGATGGCCAGCTGTGCGCTGATCCTGCCTGCCCAGCCCGGGGGCCGCACCCTTCAACTGGGTGTTGGGCTTTTTGTGCTTTCCGACACGCTCTTGGCGCTGCGGCTTTTCGTGACCGCAGGGGGGGCCATGCAAAAACCGCTCGATCTGGTGGTTTGGCCAGCCTATTGGTTGGGTCAGGCCCTGATCTTTGCGGGCGCGGTGATCTATTGGGGCTTTCCCACGGGCTGACACCTTCCCAAGCGCGCCCGAATTGACTAGGTGGAAAGAAAGCGCACGAGGCCTGCCCATGTCTTTTTTCAAGAAACTCAAGGAACGCATGTTCCGCTCTTCCGACAAGATCGGTGAAGGGCTGGATGCGCTGGTGGCAGACACGGCGCCGCAGCCTGACGAAGCGCAGGCCCACGGGCCCGAAACCAGCCTTGATGTGGCAGTTGACCCAACGCCGCAAGCTGATCCCGCCCCCGCAGCGATGCCGCAGATCGCCCCAACACACGCCGCCGCGCTTCCCCCCGTGGCACCCCGCAGCCCGGCCCCTGCGGCTGCGCCTGCCGTTCCTGATACGCCACCCGCAAAACCGGGCCTTCTGGGCCGCCTTTTTGGCAAAACCGAAGAGCCCCGCCGCGTGCTGGATGATGCCATGCTGGAAGATCTGGAAGATCTGCTGATCCAGGCCGACATGGGCGTCGACACGGCAACCCGCGTCAGTGCCAATATTGCCGAGGGCCGTTTTGGCAAGCGGATTTCCTCGACCGAGTTGCGACAGGCCCTTGCCGATGAGGTGGCCCGCATCATGGAACCCGTCGCCAAACCTCTGCCGCTTTATCCGCAAAAGCCCCAGGTTGTGCTGGTTGTCGGGGTCAATGGTTCGGGCAAGACCACGACCATCGGCAAACTGGCCAGCCAGTTTCGCGCCGCGGGCAAGTCGGTGATAATCGCGGCGGGCGATACATTCCGCGCGGCCGCAGTTGAACAGTTGCAGGTCTGGGGCAGCCGGGCCGGTGTTCCCGTGCTGACCGCGCCCGAAGGATCAGACCCGGCCAGCCTTGCCTTCGACGCCCTGACCAAGGCGCGCGCCGAAGGGGTGGATCTTTTGATGATCGACACCGCAGGTCGCCTGCAAAACAGGGCTGACCTGATGGAAGAGCTTGCCAAGATCATCCGCGTCTTGCGCAAGATCGACCCGACAGCCCCGCACAACACGCTGTTGGTGCTGGATGGCACCACCGGGCAGAACGCTGTGACGCAGGTGGATATTTTCCGCAAGATTGCCGATGTCTCGGGGCTTGTGATGACAAAACTGGACGGAACCGCCAAAGGCGGCGTTCTGGTCAGCCTGGCAGACCGGTTCGGCCTGCCGATCCATGCCATTGGTCTTGGCGAACAGATTGATGATCTTTCACCCTTTGATCCGCAGGAATTCGCCCGCGCTTTGGTGGGCCTTGAACGCTGATCGCTCTTGCCCGCGGCCGCCCAACACCCCGCGCAGGGGCGGGTTTTGGGTGCGCGCCCCGAAATGAGCGAGTGGCTGATTTCGATTGAAGGCACCGAGACGGGCCGGCATGTGGCGCTTGGGCTGGCGCTGATGGCGGCGGTATTGCATGCGCTTTTTGGGGCATTGCAAAAGGGCAGGCATGACCCCTGGCTTTCCCGTGCCGGAATTGATCTTTGCTATGGGCTGATCGCCCTGCCCTTTGCGCTGTTTGTCGTGCCTTGGCCCGAACCGCATATGTGGCCGATCTTTGCGGGCGCCTTTTTGCTGCATGCGGCCTATAAGGTTTTGCAGGCCATGACTTATACGCGCGGGGCCTACACTGTCGTCTATCCCGTGGTGCGGGGCACCGGGCCCCTGTTCACCTTTGCCGCCGCCGGGGTCGTTTTTGGCGAAACCTATGGCAGGCAACAATGGGCGGGTGTGGCCATGTTGACGGCGGGGATCTTGGGGCTTTCGGCCCATAACCTTGCCCATCTGGCACAGGGCCGCAGCACGTTGAAGCCTGCACTTGCGCTTGCGGTCGCGACGGGGGCCTTGGTTGCGGCCTATACCACCTATGATGCCTGGGGCATTCGGGCCACGGCTGATCCTTTCACCTTTCTTGCCTGGTTCTTCTTGATCGACGCGATCTTCATTCCGGCGCTGATGTCGCGCCGCTTGGCCGGCTTGGCACGGGCGGAAATCGCCCCACTGCTGCGCCGGGGCCTGTTGGGCGCGTTTGTTGCCTTTTTCTCTTTCGGGGGGATCATGCTGGCCACAAGGCTGGACCGGGTGGGCGAAGCGGCGGTCTTGCGTGAAACGTCAACAGTGTTCGCGGCCTTGATCGGCTGGCTGGTCTTGGGCGAAAAGGTGGGGCGCGTGCCTGCCGCCCTTATGGCGGTGATCGCCGCGGGCGCGGTCGTGATGGAATGGGGAGGCTGAGGCCAATGGCAGACAAGAAAATCAACCCGCTGGTCAAACTTGGGTTGGAGTTGGGACCGATCGTGCTGTTCTTCATCGGGTTTTCCCGCATGAAGGACCGGGTTTTCACGATTGCCGGAGCCGAATATTCCGGTTTCATCGTCATGACCGCCGTGTTCATCCTCATGATCAGCGCCACAACCGCCGCACTTTGGTTCCTGACCGGAAAACTGTCGCGCATGCAGCTGTTGACGCTGGTTCTTGTGGTGGTGATGGGTGGGCTTTCGGTCTGGTTGAACGACGAACGCTTCATCAAGATGAAGCCCACGCTGCTGTATCTGGCGTTTGGCAGCGTGCTGGCGGTCGGGCTTTTGCGCGGCAAATCCTATCTGTCTTCAGTGATGGACGAAGCCCTGCCGCTGCAGCACGAAGGCTGGATGATCCTGACCCGCCGCCTGACAGCCTTTTTCTTCGCGCTGGCCGTTGCCAACGAGGCGGTCTGGCGGCTGATGTCGACCCAAGCTTGGGTGAATTTCAAAACCTTTGGCCTAACCGCTGCGATCTTTGGGTTTTTCATGTTCCAAAGCCGCCTAATCGAACGTTACGGCATCAAGGATACGCCGCCCGATCCCTGACCACAGCATTGTCGCGCCTTCGGAAACCAATTGTTTCGCATCCCGCCGCATTGGCCCGGCGCAAGCCATGTTCTTGCCCGCAACCTGTCGCCTTTGAATGACATTTTCAACGCATTGGAACTGGTCTTTGGGTGGGCAAACATGGCGGATGACAGATCAAGAAGCCTGGGTGATTGGGCGCAAATTTTGGGCAGATTTCCGGTGGTTGCGCCCGAAATCCTGATGCCGGGTCTGGTGCTGACCGCACTTTGGCCGATCTTGCGGGTGACGCTGGACAACGAGATTGACGCCTTTTTGCTGGCCTTTTTGGTGACCATTGCGCTGCGGTTGGCGATCAAGGCCGAAATGCTGATCTTGACGGCCAACTCGCGACTGGGCCGTCGGGTCACTTTTATTGCCACCCTTGCCCTTGGCCCGGGGCTTTTGACCTTTCTGGTGCTGAACGGCGATCCGACCTGGTGTCAGCGCTTTTTGTCCGCCTATTTTCTGGTGATGGCCGCGATGTTCCTGCTGGATGTGATCGACGGCAAAGGGCACCTTGCCCGTCACAGCTGGCCCGATGTCGAACGGCCCTGCGCGCGGCGGGTTCTGGGGCAGTTGATGGTGATCTATCACCTTGGCATGCTGCTGGCCAACGAAGTGCTCATCGGCAGCGCAGGCTATGGCAACTGGCTGATTTTCCTAGGCTATGCGCCACTTATCTCGCATCTGGTGGTGCAGTCGGTGCTTGCGATCCTGCGCGATCTGGCGGCGCGTGGGCGCAGGGTGTGTTGACCGCTAGCTTTCAGTGATCTGCGGCGGCGCGCTGGCACGGGCGAAACCGGCGGTCACCGCCTCGGCGCCGTGTTGAACGGCAAGCCGCATCAGTTGAAAGCGGATCCGCGCCATTTCCCGGTAATAGCGCAAGAAGGCCGCGTTCAGCGCGGCCCCACTGACCGCACCCAGAACCGGAACCGATTGAGCCACCAGTTTCTGGCCCATCGCCGCCGCAAGCCGGGGCGCCACCGTGGCAATCAGCTTTTGCAGAGCTGGCCCGGTGATCGTCAGCCGGGCAGACAGGAACGAGGTGTTCACCCCGTCGTCGCTGGCCAAGGGCCCGCCCGAAGCAAAGACCTCAAGGCAGGCGGCGCGAATGCCCGGTTCGTCCGGATCAAAGCCGGCGCGAACCGCTTCGGCCCGGATGGCACGCAAGATGACAGTGATCGTCACCGGCAATTCCGCAACCGAGGTCAAAAGCCCCCCAGCCCCTCCCGCAGCCCCGCTGGCCATGGCCGCCAGCAGCGTGCCCCTGCCTTCGCTTTGCCGCCCGCCGATCCCGGCAAGCCCATGCGCAGCCATCAGCGCCTGCGCGGTTACCCGTTCCAGTTCTGCGCGCACAGAGGGCGGCAGGACGGCAAGCTGCTTTTCAACCCCACCCCCCAGCCGGTTCACAAGCGCCATGATCGGGCCATTGGCCCGCCGCGCGGCATGGGCCAGCGCTGCGATTTCACGGTCAAGATCTGGTGCGGCAAGGGCGGGAAGCTGATCGGTCATTGATGCAATGTGGCCTTGGCCTGCGCGCCTTGCAAGGCCCGGCCTTGTCGGCCCTTGGCCCAACAGTCAAACCCCAGTGGCTTTGGTCACAGCGCCGGTAACCCCGGCCCATGCGCCTTTCTTCAGCGCGAGCCCCAAAACCCGGTCGGGGTTGGTCGGCGGGGGCATCACCACCGCATCCAGCTTTTCAAAACCAAAGCGGCTGTAATAGGGCGCATCGCCGACCAAAAGCACCCGCTCCCAGCCCAAACGCCGGGCCTCGGCAAGGCTTTCATTGATAAGAAGACCGCCCAGCCCCTCGCCCTGCCGGGTTGGGTGAACACAGACCGGCCCAAGCAAAAGGGCGTCTTCGCCCCCCACCTCAATCGGCCAATAGCGGATCGCGGCCGCCAGCGTGCCGTCATCGTCGCGCAAAATCAGGCAAAGCGCGGCAACCGTCGGCACCCCGTCGCGCAAGCGATAGCTGGAAAGCGCCGTGCGACCGGGCGCAAAGCAGAGGTCGTAAAGCGCCTCTACCTCCCACCAATCAGCCTCGGTCTCTTCTTCCAGCTTGTACACGCGGACAGACTTTCCTTCACGGAATCAATCGCTGTCGGGCTAGCACGCGGCGCGGCCGGGATCAAACGCCCACCCGCGCCCGCAGCCGTTCGGCAAAGCCCTCTTTGCCCGGCTCCAGCAGGTGTTGCCCCAAAAACCAGTATAAAAACCGGTCATAGGCAAAACCGCGCAATTGGTCGGCTGCGGTTTGCAGCGCATCTGCCAGATCCGCCGCAGAACGGGCTTGCAGCGTTGCATGGTGATAATCGCTGCGCGCGCAGGTAATGACCGGCTTTTTCTGCAAAAGGGCTTCGAACCCCGCCGCAGAGTTCTGCGTGACCACAACTTCGCAGGCCGCCACCAAATCGTGAACAGACGCCGTGGAGATTTCAAGCTGTGGCAGGTCTTGGGCAAGGGCCAGGACCGCGTCGCGCATGGCGGCCCCTTGGGCGGGGTGGAACTTGACATAGGTCTGGCCCGAAGCTGTGGCCGCTCGCAGCATGGTCAGGCTGTCAACCCAGTGCACGGGGCGGGAAAACCGCTCGATCTCTTGCAAGAATACGACCGTTTTGGCGGGTGGCAGCCCGCCTTCCACCCGCTCTGCCTGCGGAAATTTCGACAGATTGCGCTTCAGATGCCAGCCTGTGACGCCATTCCAGAACCAACGAGCTTTTTCGGGATCAATCGCGGCGGGGTCGAAAAGGGCTTCAACCAGCGACGACTGCATGTTGACGCCCATCGGATCCAGATACCAAAAGCCGCGCAGATATCCCGGATGGGCGTGCCAGATGCCGGGGCCAATGGGCGTGCGCGGCCCGATCACCACATTCAGATGCCGCCCCATGCCCAGAATGCGCCCCGACGCCCCGCGCTCGGCCCGCACAACATAGGCGGGCAGGCTTATGGCTTCGGCCATTTTGGGGAAAAAATCAAAGCGCCCGGCGAGGATGGCGTCATACCATGTCTCGCCCGCATGGATCACCAGAGCCCGGCCTGATTTCAGGTCGGGCGTCATGCCATCAAAGGGGATGAGCGTGGTCATGGGCCCATGGTAATCAGCCCCGCGCAAGGCGCAATCCCCCCTTGCTTTGCCCTTGCCAGAATCCTTCACTTGTGAAGGACTGGCAGAAAAGGAGGTGCGGCATGAAATATTCGGAAACGATCACGATTGAAGATCTGGATACCGATCCTTTCCCGCATTACGCGCGGCTAAGACGCGAAGACCCGATCGCGCCAGTGCCTGCCGCAAACTGCTGGTTTGCCACCCGCTGGGCGGATGTGGAACTGATTGCACGCCACCCCGATTTCACCGCTGTATCTGATGACGCGCCGGTGAACACAGCCTTCGGACGGCCGAATGTGCTGACATCCGAAGGCCCGACCCATGCCGCCCTGCGCGGCGGGATCGAACCGCATTACCGGCCACGCCGGGTTGCCGAATATATCGACAGCCTTGTGCGCCCGATTGCCGAAACGCAGCTGGCCGCATTCCGCGCCTCGGGGTCGAATGACCTGCTGACCGAATATTTCGAACCGATTTCAGCACTGGCCCTTGCCCGCTCGTTCGGCTTCATGGAGGTGGATACGCCAACGCTGCGCCGCTGGTTTCACGGGCTTTCCCAAGGGGCGATCAACTTTGAACGCGACCCCGCGCGCGATGCCATCTGCCGCGACGTCGTGGCCGAGATCGAGGTAGTGGCCCTGCCCCTGTTGGAGCGGCTGACCAAAACCCCCGACAATTCGCCTTTAAGCCATATGCTGCATTCGGGGATGGAACCGGGCCAGGTGCGGCCGGCCGAGATGATCTTGCCTTCGGTCAAGATCACGCTTTTGGGCGGGATGCAGGAACCGGGGCACGGGGCGGCAAACCTTCTGGTGGGGCTGATGCAAAACCCCGACCAGTTCGCGGCCCTCAGATCCGATCTGGAGGGGCTGTTGGGCCCGGCCATTGACGAGGCCCTGCGCTGGATTGCCCCCATCGGCACCATGATGCGCACGGCCCTGCGCGACACCGTTGTCAACGGCATTGCCGTGCCCGAAGGTACGCCGGTTTCGTGCATGTTCGCCTCGGCGAACCGGGACGAGACGCGGTGGGAGGATGGCGAAAGTTTCAACATCCTGCGTCCGCAAAAGGCCCATATGGCCTTTGGCCAAGGCACGCATTTCTGCGCGGGAAAGTGGTTTGCCAAGGCCCAGATCGAGGTGGCGATGCGGGTTTTGCTGGATGCCTTTCCTCATTTGGAATTCGCCGACGACCCCCCCGAATTTCGGGGCTGGGAATTTCGTGCCCCCACCCATTGCCGCATCGCTTTGTGACCTGGTGCGTCTTGCCCCTTTGCGGGCAAAGCCGCGCGCGGTGCCCTGCCCTGCGAATCTGCGGCACAGGCAACGGCTTGCACTTGGCCCAAGCGCCGGGCTAACTGCGGGCTGTCATTTGCACCGGAAAGCCGACAGGGAATGCCCATAGCCTATGTAAGCCTGCCCGGTCGCGGGGCGACGGATGCCGTGATTGCGGCGGCGGTTCTGCGTTTGCCCCCACACTTGTGCGAACACCTTGCGGGCACCGTGCAACGCGATGTGCCGAGAGCGGGCCGCAGCCTGTGCGATATGGAACTGGCTGTCCTGCCCAACGGGCCGGTGTTTCGCATCAACCAAGACCGGGGCGAGGCCGCGCGCGGCTGCCGCCTTGATGGAGGCGCCTTGGAAGAGGCGGTGGTCGCGGTAGAGGCCCGCATGGCCGGGGCCAACGCGCTGATCGTCAACAAATTTGGCAAGCTAGAGGCGCAGGGCCGGGGTTATGTGCCGCTGATCGCGCAAGCGGCCGCATTGGAGTTGCCGGTGCTGATCGGGGTGAATGGACAGAACCTGCCTGACTTGCTGGCCTTTTGCGGAGACCTTGCCACAAGGCTGGAACCGGAGGCCGAACAGATTGCGGCTTGGCTGGCGACGCATATCTCGCGCCAGCGTTAACGCGATGTTCACAGAATCAGCCTAGACCACGGTTATCGGGCGTTTCTGCCTGATGGGGCGCTGCTTGCAAACACGTACCCAACCACACCCCATAGGCCCTGTCGGCATTGTCGGCAGGGCCTTACCTTTCAGCGCAGCACGGCACCGGGGTTCATGATGCCATTGGGATCAAGTGCGGCCTTGATCGCCCGCATCGCGGCCAGTTTGCCCGGATCGCCATAGCGTTCAAGATCGCCCACCTTCAAACGGCCAAGCCCATGTTCGGCCGAAACCGATCCGCCCATGTCATGCACCAGATCATGCACCCTGGCCTTGACCGCATCGCGCAAATGCGCGTCGTCGGCCTTGTCGCGGCCAAGGGCAGGAAAGACATTGTAATGCAGGTTACCATCGCCAAGGTGGCCAAAGCAATTCACCCGAAACGCCCCGATTGCCGCCAAGGCTGCATTCGCGCGCGGGATGAACGCCGGAATTTCCGACAGGGGCAAAGAAATGTCATGGCTCGACACCGCGCCCACCTTGCGGTTGGCCAGCGGTATGCTTTCCCGAATGCGCCAAAGCGCGCTGCGTTGCGCGCCAGAATGGGCCACGACCCCATCGCTGACCAAGCCCACCTCCATCGCCTCGTCCAATAGACCTGCCATCAGGGCTTCGGCGTTTTCAAAACCTGCGGGCAGGCCCAGTTCCACCAGCACCATCCATTCGGGAATGGGCGTCATGGGAAAGGCCACTTCGGGCATATGTTCGGCCAAGAACTCGGGCCCCTGCCGGTGAATGAGTTCAAAGGCCGAAATCATGCCCGCTGCCCGCGCCTCGGCCCGCGACAAAAGCCGCAAGGCGGCGGCCGGGTCCGGCACCGCCAAAAGCGCGGTTGCCACCGTTGCGGGTGCCGGAAAAAGCCGCAAGGTGGCGGCGGTGATGATCCCCAGCGTGCCTTCGGCCCCAATCAGAAGATGCCGCAAGTCATAGCCGGTGTTGTCTTTGCGCAGACGTTTCAGGCCGTTGAACACCTGCCCATCGGGCAAGACCGCTTCGATCCCAAGGCACAGATCGCGGGCATTGCCATAGCGCAGCACATTCAGCCCGCCTGCATTGGTGGCCAAGACACCGCCCAACCGCGCCGTACCTTCCGAGGCCAGCGACAGCGGAAACAGCCGCCCCTCGGCGGCAGCGGCAGCCTGCACCGCCTGCACCACCATGCCTGCTTCGGCCACCAGACAGTTCTCGGCAGGCCAGACCGCACGCAGCGCCGCCATCCGTTCCAGCGACACGACCAAGGGGGCGGGTCCTTCGGGCATGATCTGCCCGCCCACAAGGCCGGTACCGCCGCCCAATGGCACGATCCCAACCCGTGCCTCGTTGCAGGCGCGCACCACCTCGGCCACCTCTTGCAGGCTGCGCGGCCGTGCCACGGCACCTGCACGGCCTTGCCAGCGCCCACGCGGTTCTTCCAGATCGCGCGGCTCGGCGGGCCGCAAGGCACCGCCGGGAAGACGCGCAGCAAGTCGGGTCAGAAACTCGGGGTCGGCAGGGTTCAGCATCGGGCGCTCCTCTGCCCCATTCCTAGCGCCTTGGCCCCGCCGGTGAAAGCCATCACGGAAGGGGGGATGGGTCAAGCACCAGAATGGTCGGGCGGCGCGGAAGGCTTTGCAGCGAAACCTCAACCTCTGCGCCAGTTCCGATCACAAGCTCAAAACCCGGCTGCATGCGTGCAAGAAAAGCACTTAGCCCCTTTGCACTGAACCAATGCATCGGCAGGATCAACCGGGCGTGCAAGCGGCGCACCACGGCCGCCATGCTGTCGGGATCCATGGTATAGCCGCCGTCCACCGGCACCATCAGCACATCCACCCGGCCAATGGCCGCGTGCTGCGGGTCTGAAAGCACCTGATGCAAATGGCCAAGATGGCCGATGCACAGGCCCGCCACTTCGAACAGGAAGATCGAATTGCCATCCTTGCGCCCCCCTTCGCCAAAAGGGCCGCGCAGATCGGATGTCACATTGCGAATGCGCAAATCACCAATCTCTTCGTCAATCTGCGCAGGCAGGCCCAATGGACCCCAGCCTTTCAGAACCAAGGGAATGCGCGGATCTGGGGTCGGGGTGAAATGGGTGTCATGGGCGATGTTCATGGTGACCACGTCGGGCACCACTTCGGGGTTGCCGATAAAGCCCGCATAATCGGTTATCGCCAATGTGCCGCCGGGGGTTTCCAGCGCGAAAGAGGCATGGCCCAAAAAGCGGATCCGCACATTGCCTTCGGCCAAGGGGGCACCGAAGGCAGCCGGGATCACCCGCGCTTCACCCACCGCCATGGCTTGGCAGGCCGACTGTATCCGCGTCTCGGCACAGGCCACCCCCGCAAAGCCCAGCCAGACCAAAACCCAAAGTCGCAGCATCGACACCTCCGTCAGATGCCGAAACTGTACCGCAAATTTCGCCGCCCACTTGGCAAAAATGCGCGCAGGGCGCAAAGCGGGCCCATATCGGGCCTGCTTACAGGGGTGCCCCCCCGATTTTGCCGCCTTATGCGGCCAAAAGCGCAGCAATCGCCTGAACCGAGCGCCAGTTGCGTGCCGTGACCGGCACGACAAGCGCGCGTTCCAACCGATCGGCCAAGGGCGATTTGCCGATGCCATCGGGCGCATGCAGATACAGCGCACGATCGGTCAGGGTGAAGCGTTCTTTCTGGGCCAGACCTTTCAGAAGCGCCTGATCCGGCGTGGCCGGCCCTGCCAGATACCACACATGCACCGATGTCGGGTCAGCCGCACCTTCTGCCTTGTAAGGACAGGCCGCGACGATCTGGGCATGGTCGGCTGCGGTCACAAAGAACATCGCCGGGGCGAAGCCAAAGCGAATCCGCATGGCCGCAGCAATCTTGGCTTCAAGATCGTTCACGCCGGGGTCTTCGAACACCGCGTTTCCGCTTTGCAGGTGGGTTTCGACCTGGGTCAGGCCCAGTTCTTCCAGAAGCGTGCGAAATTCGGGCATCGGCAGCCGGTTGGCTCCGGCGACATTGACGCCCCGCAGCAGCAAAACCTTTTTCATGGTTGTTCCGTCGGCACTGTTCGGGACTGAAACCGGACATATCCGCCAAGGGCGCGCGCCCTTAACCTACATCCGTCCGCCCGCGCCGATCATTCCTTAGGTTGGCGTAAAGCACATGGTTGCGCCACCGTCCATTTATTTGCAGATAGCTTTGCGCCACACCTTCATACTTGAAGCCGCATTTTTCAAGAACACCGCGCGATGCGGCGTTTTCGGGCAGGCAGGCAGCCTCGATCCGCGAAAGATCCATTTGTGCAAAAGCATGGTGGACCAAGGCAAGAATGGCTTCGCGCATATAGCCGCGGCGGGCAAAAGGCGCACCGATCCAATAGCCAAGCGTTCCTGCCTGAACCGGACCGCGGCGGATATTGTCCAGCGTGATCGCACCCAAAAGCTGATTGTCGGCACGCCGCACCAGCATCAGGGGGAAAGCCGTGCCCTGCGTTTCGGCCCGTTGCGCCCAATAGACCCGATTGGTAAAGGCGCGGCGTGACAGATGGTCATGCGCCCAGACCGGTTCCCAAGGTGTCAGATGTGCGGCAGAGGTTTCGCGCAAGGCGACCCAAGCGCGCCAATCGGAATGCTCGGGCAACCGCAGCGTCATACGCTCGGTTTCGATTTTTGGGCGGCGGCGGAACATCAGGCCGTCAGCCTGTGCCGAATTGCCTCCAACGAGGGCGCGGCATGAACCGGACCATAAAGCGCCAGCGCGTTGTCCACCCCGCAAAGCCCTTCGGCATAGCGGCGGGCGTCAGCGGTGGTGACCGCATCGATGCGCGCCACGGCCTCGGACACTTCGGGCACCCGGCCATGAATGGCCAAAAGCCGCGCAATGCGCTCGGCGCGCGATGACGGGCTTTCCAGACCCATCAGCATTCCAGCCTTGATCTGGGCGCGGGCGCGGGCAACTTCGGCCTCGGTCATGTCTTCGGCGGCGCGTTTCATCTCATCAATGGTAATCAGACACAGATCATTGATTTCTTCGGCACTGGTGCCGGCGTAAACCGTTATCTGGCCCGCGTCTTCATAGGCGCCAGACTGGGCAAAGATGGAATAGCACAGGCCCCGCTCCTCGCGGATTTTCTGAAACAACCGTGACGACATGCCCCCGCCCATCACCATCGAATAGACCTGCGCGGTATAGACATCCGGATGGCGATAGCCCGGCGCATCGAAGGCCATGGCGAAATGCACCTGCTCCAGATCTTTCACTTCGCGCCGCTCGGTCCCCTTGAAGCTGGCGGGCTGGAAGGCGGCTTGCGGACGGGCGGCAAGACCACCAAAGATGGCTTCGGCCTGCTTGACGATGGCGTCATGGTCGACGCCGCCTGCAGCCGAAAGGATCATCTGCGCTGGGCCGTAATTGTCTTTGACAAAGCTTTTCAGGTCGGCACGAGAAAACTTGGCCACCTTTTCAGCAGGCCCAAGGATCGTGCGGCCAAAGGCCTGATCGGGGTAGGACACCTCTTGCAACCAGTCAAAGACGATATCGTCGGGCGTATCCAAAGCCTGACCGATTTCTTGCAAGATCACATGGCGTTCAACCTCGATCTCTTTGGGATCAAAGGCGGGGTTCAAGACGATATCGCCAATCACATCCAGCGCCAGCGCCACATCGTTTTGCAACACCCGGGCATAATAGGCGGTCATCTCGCGGCTGGTATAAGCGTTGATATAGCCGCCTACATCCTCGATTTCCTCGGCGATCTGCAGGGCGCTGCGCCGCTTGGTGCCCTTGAAGGCCATATGTTCCAGAAAATGCGCGATGCCGTTTTGCGGCGCAGTTTCATGCCGCCCCCCGGCCATGACCCAAACCCCGGCGCTGGCCGATTGCAGCCCCGGCATGTGCTCGGTCACGATGCGAAAACCGTTTGAAAGCGTGGTAAGCCTTGTCGTCAACGCGCAAGCCTTTCGCGGATCAGCGCCTGAATGGCGGGAAGGTCATTTGCAACCCGTGTAACACGTTCGGGCCGGTCAAACAGGTCTGCCATCCGTGGCGGCAGGCCGGGGCGAATGCCGCTGGCCTTTTCCACCGCGTCGGGGAATTTCGCCGGATGGGCGGTGGCAAGGGTCACCATCGGCGCCCGGCCCTGATATTCATGCGCCACCTTCACCCCAACCGCAGAGTGCGGGCACAGCAATTCACCCGTCGTCGCCAGCGTTTCGGTAATGGTCGTCAGGGTGTCTTCTTCGCTGCAACGCCCCGAGACAAAGGTGGATTGCAGCATCTGCAACGCCCCTTGGGAAATGGCAAAGCCGCCGGTCTTCATCTCATCCATCAGGCTGGCAATGGCGCGGCCATCACGGCCATAGGCATCAAACAGCGCGCGTTCAAAGTTAGATGACACCTGAATGTCCATCGAAGGGCTGATCGAAGGCTTGACCCCGTTGGTGTGATGGTCGCCCAAGGCCAGCGCCCGGTGCAAGATGTCGTTCTGGTTGGTGGCAACCACAAGCTGGTCAATCGGCAGGCCCATCTTCTTGGCAATATAACCCGCGAAAATATCGCCGAAATTGCCGGTCGGCACGGTAAAGCTGACCGCGCGGTGCGGCGCGCCCAGCGACACGGCCGAGGAGAAATAGTAAACCACCTGCGCCAGCACCCGCGCCCAGTTGATGCTGTTGACCCCGGCCAAGCGCACGCCATCGCGGAAGTCGAAATCATTGAACATCGCCTTCACATTGGCCTGGCAATCGTCGAAATCGCCATCCACCGCCAGCGCATGCACGTTGGCCTCGGATGGGGTCGTCATTTGGCGGCGCTGGACGTCTGACACCCGGCCATGCGGATACATGATAAAGACATCGACATTGGCCAGCCCTTTGAAGGCCTCCATCGCCGCCGAACCGGTATCGCCGCTTGTCGCCCCAACGATGGTGATCCGCGCGCCGGTCTTGGCCAAGGCGGCCTGCATCATTTGCCCGATCAACTGCATGGCAAAGTCTTTAAACGCGAGTGTCGGGCCGTGAAACAGTTCCAACAGAAAGTGGTTGGCGCCAAGTTGCACCAAGGGCGCGCGGGCAGCATGGCCAAACCCCTGGTAGGCCGCCGCGATCAGGCGCTGGAATTCATCATCGGCAAAGAAGCCACCGATGAAGGGCTTCATCACCCGAAAGGCAATTTCTTCATAGGACAGCCCGGCCAGTTCGGCGATCTCGTCCTTGGTCATGCTCGGCACGGATTCAGGCACGTAAAGCCCACCGTCACGGGCAAGGCCCGTCATCATCGCCTCGCCGAAGGTCAGATCCGGGGCTGTTCCCCGCGTCGAGATATAGCGCATCATTCGCCCCTTATACCGCTTGCCGCCTGATACGCCACAGAAGGAAGCCTGTCATCACCGCCCAGACAAGAGCCAGCGAAAACCAGGTGATGGCATATCCCCAATGGTCATTGGGTATAGAGGAAGTATCAACAGGAACCGGCGTGATCCCGTCACCAGTTGGCCTGACTGCGACAATAAATGTCGGTTCCGTGTTCAGCTTTGCGGCCATCGCCGGAACGTCGCGGGCGAACCACAAGCCGGTCTTTTCATCGGGCGGCGGGGTAGAGCTGCTGGCGTCCTGCGGCCAATGCAGATTGCCCATCACAAAGCTCTCCCCGTTCACGCGGGGCAGTTTGCGCATCTCATCTTCGATGAAACCGCGCTCCACCAGAATTCTGCGAGCATCGGTGGTTTCGAACACCTCGATGACCATCACGCCGGGGCTTGCGCCCTTGATGCCGAAAAGCACCTCGACAAATTCACCGGTGAAACGGCCCTGAGCGGTGACGGGCAGATATTTGTCTGCATCGGGCTGCGGGGCTTCGGGCAAGGGAACAGGCGCATTGTGGATGCGGGCCTCGATCTCGGCCAGAACGCCGGCCTTCCAATGCATGCGGTTCACCTGCCACACGCCAAGGCTGACCAGCACGGCGCAGCCGACAACCCCCATCAAGATCGGGAAGAACATTCGGCGCAGCATGGGGGGCTCCCTTGAAATGCAAACGCGGGCCAGATGGCCCGCGCCGCGCGAAGTTGCAAGAGGGGTTATTGGCCCCAGACGTAGACGGCTGCAAAGAGGAACAACCACACCACGTCAACGAAGTGCCAGTACCAGGCTGCGGCTTCAAATCCGACGTGCTGCTCGGGGGTGAAATGGCCCTTGTAGGCGCGGATCAGGCAGACCAGCAAAAAGATCGTGCCGATCAGAACGTGAAAGCCGTGGAAGCCCGTCGCCATGAAGAAAGAGGCGCCGTAGATGTTGCCTGCAAAACCAAAGGCGGCGTGGCTGTATTCATAGGCCTGAAAGCAGGTAAACAGCGCGCCCAAGGCGATCGCCAAGATCAGACCGTGCTTCATGTCGCGGCGGTTGTTTTCATGCACCAGGGCATGGTGGGCCCAAGTGGCTGCACAGCCCGAAAGCAACAAGATCAGCGTGTTGATCAGCGGCAGGTGCCAGGGGTCAAACGTGGTGATGCCTTCCGGCGGCCAAACCGAATCCACCAAAGGCGACATCGGGCCCATCGGATAAAGCGCATGCTTGAAGAAGGTCCAGAACCAAGCCGAAAAGAACATGACTTCCGACATGATGAACAGAATGAAGCCATAGCGCAGGCCCAGACGCACAACAGGCGTGTGATCGCCAGTCTGGCCTTCGTGGACAACTTCGGACCACCAGGCAAACATGACGTACAAGACGCCAGCAAAGCCGATAAGCCCCATCCAAGGGCCCGAGCCGTGCATCCAAAGGGTCGCGCCAAACAGCATGACAAAAGCCGAAAGCGCCCCCGCAAGGGGCCAGATCGACGGCGGCAAAATGTGATAATCGTGGTTCTTGGCGTGGGCCATGGTCGGTTCCCTCGTGTTTTCTTCTTGTCAGTTTTCCGCTGTCACAGTCGGGGTGCGTAGGCCCGCCTGTTGTTCCGGCAACGGTGTTTCGTGGAAAGTGTAAGACAGCGTGATCTCGCGGATCAGGCTTGCCTCGGGGTCATTCACGATCGACGGATCGACATAGAATGACACCGGCATGACAACACGTTCATGCGGTTTCAGGACCTGCTCGGTAAAGCAGAAACATTCGATCTTCGTGAAATATCCACCGGCAAGGTCAGGTGCTACGTTATAGCTGGCCGTGCCCGCAACCGCATGGTCAGTCGGGTTGTAAGCCTCGTAAAACGCAAGGGCGGTTTCCCCGATGCGCAGGGTGATAAAGTTCTGCTGGGGGTGGAACTCCCACGGCATACCGGCCTCCAATGAGGCGTCAAAGCGTATCAAGATGGTCTGATCCAGCACTTCGCCGGGGGCCGCATCGGACACAGAGGTCGTGCCACCATAGCCAGTCACCCGGCAAAAGAGATCGTAAAACGGCACAGCCGCAAACGAAAGCGCAAGCATGGTGCCTGCAATTCCCGCAAGCCAGGCTGCGGTTTTCTTTTGTGGGGTCATGGCGTGCCCCCACCGGTTGGCTGCACGAAGGTGCCGCTATTCTTTTTGCCGTCATTGGCATGCATGCGGTCGCCTTGGGTGACCTTCACCACCGTCAGCGCAAAGACCAGCGCAACGAAAGCGGCCAGCACCAGACCCAAGCCAAGATTGCGGCTTAGACGGCGCTGATGCAGTTCATGTTCAACCCGCAAAACCATCTTATATGCCCCCCATTGCACGCAGCGCCGCTTCAACCAGAAGCGCCGTGAAATGCAGGAAAAGATAAATCAGCGAAAAGCGGAAAACCGACTTTTCGATCTTGTAGCGATCGGCTTCCGCCGTGGCCTCATCACGCCGCCAGATGGCCCAGGCACCGCGCAGGAACCACAGGTTCAGCACGATCGACGTCGCAAGATAAACGGGGCCACCAATCGGGGTAAAGCCCAGCGCCAAAGCAAAAGGCACCATCGCGACCGTGTACCACCAGACATGGGCGCGGGTTACGCGGCGGCCGTGGGTTTCCGTCAGCATCGGCACATTCGCATCGCCGTAATCTGATTTCATGAACAAGGCCAAGGCCCAGAAATGAGGCGGGGTCCACATGAAGATCAACATGAACATCAACGCCGCTTCCACAGAAAGTGATCCTGTCGCCGCCACCCAACCGATCATCGGCGGAAAGGCCCCGGCCGCGCCACCGATCACGATGTTCTGCGGGGTAATGCGCTTCAGCCATACCGAATAGATAACCGTGTAGAAAAAGATCGTGAAGGCCAGCAAGGCCGCCGCCGCGAAATTGGTCGCCAAGCCCAGCATCACCACCGAAATCCCCGACAGCGCCAGCCCGATCGCCAAAGCCTCGCCGGCTTCAACCCGGCCCGAAGGGATGGGGCGGCTTTTGGTGCGGCGCATCAGGGCGTCGATGTCGGCATCCCACCACATGTTCAGCGCGCCCGAGGCCCCGCCGCCCAGCGCAATGAACAGCACCGCCGTAAAGGCTTCGACCGGATGCATAGACACCGGCGCCACAAGCAGACCCACCAGCGCCGTAAACACCACAAGCGACATGACGCGCGGCTTCAAAAGCTGCACATAATCGCCGAACCCTGCGTCGCGGCTGTCTTCAAAAGACCGGATATCGGTCATGGCCTGTCCTGTATTTTCGGGTCAAACGGGGGCCAAAGGGCCCCCGCCCTGTCTGTGCGAAACGCTTAGTTCGATGCCAGCTGAACGTCGCCAGCTTTGGCGGATTCCAGCCATTTGGCATAGGCTTCTTCCGAGACGACCTTCACAGTGATCGGCATATAGGCATGGTCCTTGCCGCAGATTTCCGAGCATTGGCCGAAATAGATGCCCTCTTTTTCGGCTTTGAACCAGGTCTGCGCCAAACGGCCGGGAACAGCGTCTTGCATCACGCCAAAGGCCGGAACTTTCCACGAATGGATCACATCCGCCCCGGTGACCTGAACCAGAATGGTCTTGCCGATCGGCACGATAACGGCGGTGTCGGTGGCCAGAAGATACAGGCTTTCGTCATAACCCGCAGCGGCCAGATCTTCCTTGGCCAGCAGGAAGCTGTCGAAGCTGATGCCATCATCGGGGTATTCATAGCTCCAGTACCACTGGTTGCCGGTCACTTTGATGGTGATGTCAGCCTGAACAGCGGTAAAATCCTGCTGCTTGAACAGCTGCGGCAGCGAGAACGAGCCGATGAAGACCAGGATCAGCACCGGAACCAGTGTCCATGCCACTTCAAGCGGGGTGTTGTGGGTGAAGCGCGCCGGGGTCGGGTTCGATCGCGCATTGAAGCGCACGATCACAATTCCCAAAAGCGCGGTCACGAAAACGGTGATGACCGTGATGATGATAAGGACCATATGGTCAAGGTTTTGCAGGCCACTGGCCAGTTCGGTTGCCGGGGGCTGAAAGCCCATGCCTTTGGGCGTGGGCGCCCCGATCACTTCCAGTGACTGCGCGGTCGCAGCCCCGGAAAGAAGAAGACCAAGTCCCATAGCGGCGAGACCAGCGCGGAAGATGAGCTGACGCATATTCGATTCCCGTTTCGTCTGGCGACATTGCGCCCTATTGTCAGGCCTGCCACAAGAATGGTCAGAATCCCGTTGATTATGTGGATGGTGAAACCACATCAGGCGCATTATCTCAAGCGAAACCGTGCGACAAAGCGGCGCTATTTGACACAGATCAATGCTGCGCCCGCGAAAGGCCCCAATGACCGATACCCCCTTCCGTCCCTTCGAGACCCAGCTAGACGAAAAAGCGGCACTGGCGGTGCTGCGAGATGCCCTTGCCGGGGCCGAAGATGGCGAGCTTTTCCTTGAACGCAAGCGGTCCGAAGCCATCGTTCTGGACGATGGGCGCATCAAGACGGCCAGCTATGATGCCCATGAAGGCTTTGGCCTGCGGGCCGTCCTTGGCGAGGTGGCAGGCTACGCCCATTCCACGGAAATCAGCGAAAAAGCCTTGCGTCGTGCGGCCGAAACCGCCCGTCTTGCGGTGGGTGGTGGTGGTGGCGTTCTGGCCCCCGCCCCCAAAGGCACCAATGCCCGGCTTTACTCGGATGCCGATCCGATGGCCGATGCTGCCTTTGCCGCCAAGATCGATGTCTTGAAGGAAATCGATGCCTATGCCCGCGCCATGGATCCGCGGGTGGTGCAGGTCTCGGCCACCTTGTCGGCGGGCCTGCAAGAGGTGGAAATTCTGCGCCCAGAGGGTCTGCGGCTGGCCGATATTCGCCCCATGGCGCGACTGAATGTCGCGGTTATCGTGGAAGAGAACGGCCGGCGCGAACAGGGGGGCACGGGCGGTGGCGGGCGCTTTGGCTTGGCCCGCCTGTTAGAGCCATCGCATTGGCAGCCGCTTTTGCAGGAAGCTTTGCGCATTGCGCTGGTCAATCTGGGGGCTGTGCCTGCGCCGGCAGGCATGATGGATGTTGTACTTGGCCCCGGTTGGCCGGGTATTTTGTTACACGAGGCCATTGGCCATGGGCTTGAAGGCGACTTCAACCGCAAGAAAACCAGTGCCTTCGCCGGGTTGATGGGGCAGATGATTGCCGCACCCGGCGTCACGGTGCTGGACGATGGCACCCTGCCCGACCGGCGCGGTTCGATTTCGGTCGATGACGAGGGCACGCCCTCGGCCCGCAATGTTCTGATCGAGGACGGTCGGCTGGTTGGCTTTATGCAAGACCGCCAGAATGCCCGGCTGATGGGGGTCGCCGCCACCGGCAACGGTCGGCGTGAAAGCTTTGCCCATATTCCCATGCCGCGCATGACCAACACCTATATGCTGGGAGGCAAGGACGACCCGGCAGGCATCGTTTCCAGCCTGAAAGACGGGATCTGGGCCGTAGGCTTTGGCGGGGGGCAGGTTGATATCACAAACGGCAAGTTCGTCTTTTCCTGCACCGAGGCCTATCGTGTCAGAAATGGCGTCGTGGGCGAGGCGGTGAAAGGTGCCACCCTGATTGGCGATGGCGCAACTGCGTTGAAGGGAATTCGCGCCATCGGCAATGACATGGCGCTGGACCCCGGCATCGGCAATTGCGGCAAGGCGGGCCAATGGGTGCCGGTGGGGGTAGGCCAACCCACCCTTTTGATCGGCGGGCTGACGGTGGGCGGGCAAGGGGCTTGAGCAGCGCGCCGATGATCCTTGTCGGCCAATATGACAGCCCTGTCACCCGCCGCGTGGCGATTGCCCTGCATCACTATGGCATGGAGTTTACGCGCGACACCCGGTCGGTTCTTTCACAAGCAGGTGATGTGGCGCAAATCAGCCCCCTGACCCGCATCCCCGCGCTGGTGCTGCCGGGGGGCGAGGTGCTGATTGACAGCGCCGCCATCCTTGACCATCTGGACGAATTGGCAGGCCCGCGCGCCCTGATCCCGGCCTCTGGCCCAGAGAGACGGCGTGTGCTGCAATTTACCGCACTTGCCCAAGGCACCTTCGAAAAAGCCCTGGCTGTGATCTATGAACGCCACTTTCACCCACCCGCCCATCACAGTGCCCCGTGGCTGGCCCGCTGCATGTCCCAAACCCGCGCGGGACTTGCCCATTTGGCAGCGCGATTGTCAGCCCCCTATGCCTGCGGAGCTGATCTGACCCATGCCGACGTGATGTTAACCACGCTGATCTGGTATCTGACCGAACGCCTGCCCGAGGTTGTGGACACAACCGCCCACGCACCGCTGATCGCGCTGGCCGCCCGTTGTGAAACCCTGCCCGCCTTTCGCGCCGCCGCTCTAAGCGCGTTCGAGACGATGCCCAAGGCGTGACGCGCCCGCCCCCCGAAATCGCTTGGCTGTGGCCCGACTTTCCGATGCCTTCGCCCGCAGCATCATTGCCAAGTTGAAACCGGCTGGCCCAAGCAGGGTCAGGCAAACAGGAAATCACCCGCCACAAGCTCATCCACCCATTTGAAGGCAATGATCATATCGGTTGCCGCATCGCCGTTGGTGTCCAGCCGCAGGTGGCGCCCATCGAAATAACAGCTTGCCGTGCCACCGCCGCGATAATCCAACCCTTCAAAGACCATCCCCGCAAAAGCCCGCAGGTCAATCTTGTCACTGCCGCTGACAAAGCCTTCGACCTGGTCAATGGACGACATGGTCTTGCCGCTGTCTGCGGCACGAAACACCAGCGTGTCGCGGGATTGCACCTCTTCCCACAGGGTGATCCGGTCGGCTCCTGCCCCGCCAGTCAGGGTGTCTGCACCCGCGCCACCCGACAGAACATCGCGCCCGGCGTCCCCGACAAGCACGTCGTCGCCTTCGCCGCCGTAAAGCGCATCCTCCCCGGCACCTCCCCAAATTCGGTCGCTCGCGCCATCGCCGGAAAGCGTGTCCGCGCCCTCGTCGCCTTGCAACCGGTCATGTTGCGCGCCGCCGTAAATCAGATCATCACCGGCATCGCCCATCAGGCTGTCACGCCCGTCTTCACCATAAATCGTGTCGTTTTCACTGCCACCCGTCGCGCTGTCATCACCAAGACCCAACCCGATCACATCGGCGCCCGCGCCGCCCGAGGCGATGTCATCGCCAGCGTCACCCCAAAGCGTATCGCGTCCGCTTTCGCCATTCAGCACATCGTCGCCAAGGCCCCCACCCACCTTGTCATGGCCCGTCCCGGCCCAGACAACATCATTCCCGGCATCGGCCCAGACGCTGTCATTTCCACGCCCTGCCAGAAAGGTTTCGTTTTGCGCCCCCGCCAATGATGGGCTGTAACGACCAGAGCCAAGCTCATCATCCGCAGCACTGCCATGGACCACATTCACGCCGTTCACAAAGTAGTTCAGCCAGCCTGCAACATCTGCCACCGTTTCGTTCGGGTTGCCGTCTTCGTTGACAAACCTCCCCGCCTCGTAGGTAAAGCCGGTGTGGAAAATGGCATCAACAACGGTGTCCACAAAGGCGCGGCCCTGAAACAGCAGACTGCCGCCATCATTTTGCAAAAGATGAAAGCCGGTCTCGCTGTTCCATTCATCATCGCCATGGGCCGTCACAAAGCGTTGATAGTCGGCAGGTCTGGCGCGAATGGCGTCTGACACTGCCATCAGATCCGCTTCGGTCAACAGCCCATCATCGTTGACACCCAGCCGGTCAATCACACTGATCAAAAGGGCGGCAAGATTGTCCACGGCCGAAAGCCCACGGGTGATTTCGACCAGACGAAGGTTGGCATTCAAGCCGGGATCTGAGGCGACAAGGTTGTGCAAACGGGTCAAAGTCGGGGCCATCAGGCAAATCCTTTTCTGTGCCCCCACACAGCGTTACTGCATGGGGGGATTCACGGGGGAATGTGGTGTTTTCAAGGCGCTAACAAGACTGCCGCAGAAGGGGTCTGCACCTTGGCTCCGGCAGGATTGGCGCGATCATGCTGCGTGCCAAGGCATCGCCGCAAGGGCCTTGGCAAGGCCCGCGCAACCGGCGGCGGCGGGCTGCCAATCGGGCCTGGCCAAATGATCGGCTTTCCGCCGACAAAACTCCCGTCGGGGCGAAGATCGCTTTTTCGGCGAAAAAGCGCGCGGGCCTAGCGGCCGAATTTGCCCTTCAGCGCATCGGCAAAGGCAGTGCTGCCACCGGAC
>JAIOXV010000010.1 GCA_021741465.1 Paracoccaceae bacterium | reverse complement strand
CCTTTGGTATCGGCACAACCGAGGCGCTTCTAACCTGGGTTAAGGACAAGGGTTATGAAAGCGGCGAACACTTTCAGAAGTATCTCGCGGCGCGGTTAGCCCCCCAAGACTAGTGTCAAACCACTGAAAAATAAAGAAACATAGGAATATTCATAAATACATATATTTTTATTGCGTACGCGGGCATACCGCGCTTATTCTGAATGCCACGAGAGATCAGGGAGGATCACCATGACGCGCCACGCTTTGTTGGCCGGGGCTATCGCAGCCCTTGCTGCACTGCCCGCAGCCAGCGAAACTGCTCCGAAAGACGTTGCTTTTGCCGAAGGGGCAGTCGCAACCTCGTTGTCCGGTGTAGCTGGCGACCCCGAGAGTGGGGCCAAGATCATGACAACCAATGCCAAAGGCAACTGCGTTGCGTGCCACCTTATCGAGGCGATGCCGAACGTTCAGTTCCCCGGCAATATCGCCCCGCCCTTGGATGGTGTGGCCAGCCGGTACGACGAGGCGCAGCTTCGCGGGATCATCGCCAATGCCAAGATGACCTTCGACGGAAGTTTCATGCCCGCCTTCTACAAGACCGAAGGCTTCATCCGCCCGGGCAATGCCTATACCGGCAAAGCCCCCGAGGGCGATCTGCCGCCGATTTTGACGGCGCAGGAAATCGAAGACGTGCTGGCCTATCTGCTCACCCTTAAGTGACGCGCCAGGAACCATAAGGAGACAGAGATGAAACTTTCCAGACGAGAAGCCCTGTGGTTCGGCCTTGGCGGCATGGCGGCGGCAACGCTGTCGAACCCTGCCTTTGCTGCCACGGTAGAAGAACTGACCGCCGCCTTCACTGCGGGCGCTGCGCCGGCAATGGACGGCATTACTTTGACGGCGCCTGAAATTGCCGAAAACGGCAACACCGTTCCGATCGCTGTCGAAGCCCCTGGCGCGGTTGCGATCATGCTGCTGGCTGCGGGCAACCCCGAGCCGTCGGTTGCGACATTTACCTTTGGCGCTGCCGCGGGCAGCCAGATGGCCGCAACCCGGATCCGCCTGGCCAAGACCCAGGATGTTGTGGCCTTGGCCAAGATGGCTGACGGGTCGATCAAGCAGGCCTCGGCGACCGTGAAGGTCACCATCGGTGGCTGCGGCGGCTGAAATCAGGGATTGAGGAGAGAGAAATGGCAGATGATGCAAAACCCCGCGTGAAAGTTCCCAAGTCGGCAGCGGCTGGGGAGGTGGTCACGATCAAGGCCCTGATTTCGCACAAGATGGAATCGGGTCAGCGCAAGGACAAGGACGGCAATCTGATCCCGCGTTCGATTATCAATCGCTTCACCTGCGATCTGAACGGCGTGAACGTGATCGACGTGACGATTGAACCGGCCGTGTCCACCAACCCTTATTTCGAGTTTGACGCTAAGGTCGACGCGGCCGGCGAATTCAAGTTCACTTGGTATGATGATGATGGCTCCGTCTATGAAGACGCGAAGACCATCGAAGTCGCCTGAGCGGACGGGCCATAGGGAGGAAAGCCATGCACCGCACAGCCACAAAATCGGTCGCCCAGACATTTCTTGGTATGACCTTCGGTATCGCCCTTGCGGGCGCCGCCTTTGCCGATCCGGTCGATGACAAACTGGTCATCGAAACCGACAATGGTCCGCTTGAACTTGTCACCACCGCCCCGGCCGCGGCCCATCTGGAAGGTGCGTTGACCACCCTCTATTCGGGCTGGCACTACCGCGAGGATGACACCCGCGACATGGAGCGTGACGATTTCGACAATCCCGGGATGGTCTTTGTCGACATGGGCATCGACAGCTGGAACAAGGCCCAAGGCGTGAACGGCGAAAGCTGCGCCGGATGCCATGAAGGCCCGGAATCCATGGCCGGACTGCGCGCGGTCACCCCGCGGGTTGACGAAAAAACCGGCAAGCTCATGACCGTTGAAAACTATGTCAACGGTTGCGTGACCGAGCGTATGGGTCTGGAAGCCTGGGGCATGACCAGCGACAAGATGAAGGACATGCTGGCGCTGATCTCGATGCAATCGCGCGGGATGCCGGTGAATGTTGCCACCGATGGCGCGGCAGCCCCCTTCTATGCGCAAGGCAAGGAAATCTACTACACCCGCTATGGGCAGTTGGAGATGTCTTGCGCCTCGTGCCATGAGGACAATCAGGGCCTGTTCATTCGCGCCGACCACCTGAGCCAGGGCCAGATCAACGGCTTTCCGACCTATCGTCTGAAAGACGCCGGCATCCTGTCTGCCCAGCAACGCTTTGTCGGTTGCGTCCGAGACACCCGTGCAGAAACCTTCAAGCCGAACTCGGATGAGTTCAAAGCGCTGGAGCTTTATGTTGCCAGCCGCGGCAATGGCCTGTCGGTCGAAGGTGTTTCGGTGCGCCACTAACCCTTTTGGCCCCCGGTTGGTGCCGGGGGCCAAACCAAAGATTTCGATATCTTTTCATTCGTTTGGCAATTTTTTCGATACATGGGCAGTCGTGCCGCCGCGTTCGCGCGGCTGGTTTCGTATGGCCCGAAGGCAAGGAGAGCGGGCATGATTTCCCGGCGCGAGTTTCTACAGGCCTCGGTGGCGGCATCCGCCATTGTTGGCATTTCGGGTTTTGGCAATTGGTCAAAGCTTTCTGCGCAACAGGCGCTGACGCAGGATCAACTGCTGCAATTTGATGATTTCGGCAATGTCACGCTGATCCATATCACCGACATCCACGCCAATCTGAAGCCGATCTGGTTCCGCGAACCGGAATGGAACATCGGTGTGGGTTCAGCCAAGGGCCAGCCGCCGCATGTGGTGGGCAAGGCCTTCATCGACATGTTCAACCTGACCCCGGCCAGCCCAGAGGCCTATGCGCTGACCTATGAAGATTTCGAAGCCCTGGGCAAGACTTATGGCCGGATGGGCGGCATGGACAGGGTGGCGACGGTGGTCAAATCCATCCGTGCCGCGCGCCCTGACGCAATCCTTTTGGATGGTGGCGATACGTGGCACGGCTCGATGACCAGCTATCTGACCAAGGGGCAGGATGTGGTCAATGTAATGAACGCGCTCGGTGTCGAGGCGATGACCAGCCATTGGGAATGGACCTTCGGCACCGAACGCGTCAAGGAAATCGTTGAAACGCAACTGAAATTCCCCTTCCTTGGTGCCAATATCTTTGATCTGGAATGGGATGAGCCGGCGTTTGAACCCTATACTTTCTTTGAACGTGGCGGCGTGAAGATTGCCGTCATCGGCCAGGCCTTCCCCTATATGCCCATCGCCAACCCCAAGTGGATGTTCCCGGAATATTCATTCGGCATCCGCGAAGATCGGATGCAGGAAGTGGTCGATCAGGCCCGCGCCGAGGGGGCCGAACTGGTGGTTTGCCTGTCACATAACGGGTTTGACGTCGACAAGAAGATGGCGGGTCGGGTCAAGGGCATCGATGTGATCCTGACCGGGCACACCCATGACGCCATTCCCGAACCGGTTCTGGTGGGCGAGACGATCCTGATTGCAAGCGGCAGCCACGGCAAATTCGTATCGCGCGTCGATCTGGATGTGCGCGATGGCCGGATGATGGGCTTCAAGCACAAGCTGATCCCGATTTTTTCGGATGTCATCACGCCCGACGCCGAGATGTCCAGCCTGATCGAGGCCGAGCGAGCGCCCTATAAGGCCGATCTGGAAACCGTGGTCGCCAAGTCGGAAAGCCTGCTTTACCGTCGCGGCAACTTCCAAGGCACCTGGGATGACGTGATCTGCAACGCGGTCATGTCCGAACGCGATGCAGAAATCGCCATGAGCCCCGGCGTGCGCTGGGGTGCCAGCATCATGCCCGGTCAGGATATCACCCGCGAAGACATCCATTCGGTCTGTTCGATGACCTATGGCCAGGTTTACCGCACCGAAATGACCGGCGAGACGATCCACACCATTCTTGAAGATGTGGCCGACAACCTGTTCAACCCTGACCCCTATTATCAGCAGGGCGGCGATATGGTGCGGATCGGCGGCATGGGCTTTGCCATTGATGTGAACAAACCGATTGGCGAACGCATCACCAACATGACCCACCTGAAAACTGGCGACGCGATTGATCCGGCCAAATCCTATGTGGTTGCGGGCTGGGGCTCGGTCAATGAGGGCACCGAAGGCCCTCAGATCTGGGATGTCATCGAAAGCCATCTGCGCAAGATTGGCACCGTAAATCTTGAACCCAATACGTCGGTCGCTGTGACCGGTATCTAACAGAAGGAGAGTTCGCCAAAATGACCGACGAACCCGAAACCAAGGGCACCTCGCGCCGCGCCTTCCTGCGCGGTACGGCGGCGGCCAGTGCAGGCCTTGTGGCCGCCGCGACCTCCGTGCGTGCCGAAGGGGCGGACCCGCTCATCACCGAAATCCAGCCTTGGGCGCAGGGGTTTGGCGATGGCGTGGATGCCACACCTTATGGCCTGCCGATCAAATTCGAATCCGATGTCGTGCGGCGCAACGTGTCGTGGCTGACCGCGGATGTGATTTCGTCAATCAACTTCACGCCCATTCACGCGCTTGATGGCACGATCACCCCGCAAGGCTGCGCGTTCGAGCGTCACCATTCCGGCGCGATCGAGCTGTCGAAAGACGATTATCGGCTGATGATCAACGGCTTGGTCGATACGCCTTTGGTCTTTACCTATGCCGATCTGGAGCGGTTCCCGCGCGAAAGCCATGTCTATTTTCTGGAATGCGCCGCCAATACCGGCATGGAATGGGCCGGCAGCCAATTGAATGGCAGCCAATTCACCCATGGCATGATCCATAACATGGAATACACCGGCATCCCCCTGCGCCTGCTGTTGGAAGAGGCCGGCGTCAAACCCGAAGGCAAATGGATCTTCGTTGAAGGGGCCGATGCATCGTCGAACGGACGGTCGATCCCCCTGGAAAAGGCGCTGGACGATTGTCTTGTGGCCTTCAAGGCCAATGGCGAGGCCTTGCGCAAGGAACATGGCTATCCGGTCCGTCTTTGCGTTCCCGGCTGGGAAGGCAATATGTGGGTCAAGTGGCTGCGCCGTGTTGAAGTCACTGAAAACGCAGTTGAAAGCCGCGAAGAAACCTCGAAATACACCGATACTTTGGAAAACGGCACCAGCCGCAAATGGACCTGGGTGATGGACGCGAAATCGGTCATCACCGCGCCCAGCCCGCAAGCCCCGATCACCCATGGCCCGGGGCCCTTGGTTATCACAGGGCTTGCTTGGTCCGGGCGGGGCACCATCAGCCGTGTCGATGTCACTGTGGATGGTGGCAAGACATGGAAAACCGCCCGCCTTGCGCCGCACAGCCACGACAAGGCGTTGCACCGATTCTATCTTGACCACCTCTGGGACGGGTCAGAGATGCTGATCCAATCGCGCGCCGTTGACAGCACGGGCTATGTGCAGCCCACCAAGACCGAGCTGCGCCAGGTACGCGGGGTAAACTCGGTCTATCACAACAACTGCATCCAGACATGGTGGGTCAAGTCGACCGGGGAGGCCGAGAATGTCGAAGTTTCGTAATCTGGTGATCGGCACCGCCCTGATTTCGGCCATGGCTGCGCCGGTTTGGGCCGAAAAGATCGGCCTTGGTCGCCCGGCCCTGCCCGAAGAAATTGCCGCCTGGAACCGAGATGTCTCGCCCGATGGCACTGGCCTGCCGGAAGGTTCCGGCGATGTGCTGACCGGTGAAGACCTGTTTTCGGCCAATTGTGCCTCTTGCCATGGTGAGTTTGGTGAAGGCGTCGGCAATTGGCCGAAACTGGCAGGCGGGAAGGACACGCTGGCCGATGATGACCCGTTGAAAACCGTGGGCAGCTATTGGCCGCATCTGTCGACGACCTTTGACTATGTTCAGCGCTCCATGCCCTTTGGCAATGCCCAGTCGCTTTCGCCGGATGAGGTTTACGCGATCGTTGCCTATGTCCTTTATAACAACGATCTGGTGGACGAAGATTTCGTCCTGTCCAAGGAAAACTTTGCCGAAGTGGTGCTGCCCAATGCGGGTGGCTTCATCGTGGATGACCGCGAAACCACCGAACTGCCGATCTTCACCCGTGAGCCTTGCATGGAAAACTGCAAGCAAACCGTCGAGATCACCGCACATGCCAGCGTCTTGGACGTGACGCCGGACGTGCAGGACGACACCGCCGTCGTGGCAGAACCCGCCGCAGAACCCGCCGCGACTGAAACTGCGGTGGCCGAGCCTGCAACGGCCGAGCCTGCAGTGGAAGAACCGGCAGGGGTTGACCCGGCCTTGGCCGCAGCCGGCGAAAAGGTGTTCAAGAAATGCGCCGCCTGCCACAAGGTGGGCGAGGGGGCCAAGAACGCCTCTGGCCCGGTGCTGAATGGCGTTCTGGGGCGCGTAGCAGGTGCGGCAGAAGGCTTCAAATACTCCTCCGCCATGGCCGAGGCGGGGGCCAATGGCACGGTGTGGGATGCCGCAACGATTGACGCCTATCTGGCTGATCCAAAAGGCTTTATCCCGAAGAACAAGATGTCCTTCGCGGGTCTGAAAAAACCCGAAGATCGCGCCGCGGTTATCGCCTATCTTGCGGGCTTTGCCCAATGACCAAGCGGGCCGCAAGTTTTGCTTGCGGCCCATATCCGACCCGCAGTCATGGGCCAAGGCGTGGCGGCAGAGGCGTTTTTCGGCAGCCTGAAAAAGGTGCCGGGTTGATCCTGCGCCCCAGAACCGCCTGTCATCTTATTGCGCCAGCTTTGACCAAAACGCCCGATCGACCGGCTTTTAGTCCAAAGAAGACGGCAGCCCTGAGGTCAAAGGACAAGATCGCCCCCTCTTCATTCCAACCCAAAAGGCCCTGATATGCTGACCCGCCGCCATTTTCTGACCGCTTCTGCCGCCATGCTTACCCTGCCATTGGCGCCAAAACGGCTGTGGGCCGGAACATCGGTGACCTTGGGGGCCATGCAGATTGACACGCTTTCAGACGGCTCTTTGACCCTGCCCGGCGATTTCATTCTGGGCGGCATGCCTCAGGACGAAATGGCGGCAATTGTCGCCAAATACGGCCTGCCAACCGATCAACTGACACCGCCTTGCAATGTGACGCTGATGCGCGGCGGCACCAACACGGTGCTTTTTGATGTTGGCGCCGGGCCTGATTTTCAACCCTCGGCCGGAAAACTGCTTGAGGCCTTTGATGTCTTGGGCCTGACGGTCGATGATGTGACCCATGTCTGTTTCACCCATGCCCACCCTGACCATATCTGGGGCCTGCTGGATGAATTTGACGAACCGCTTTTCCCCAACGCTGGCTTTCTGATCGGCCAAGCCGAGTTTGACTATTGGACCGATCCTGACACCGTGAACACCATTGGTGCTGCGCGCACCACCTTTGCTGTTGGGGCGGCCAGACGGCTTGCGGTGATTGCCGATGTGGTGACGCGCATCAAGGATGGCCAAGAGGTCTTGCCCGGCATCGCCGCCCGGCTGACCCCCGGCCATACGCCCGGTCATATGGCTTATGAACTGCGCTCGGGCACCGAAAGCGTGATGGTGGCGGGCGATGCTTTGGGCAATCACCATGTCGCCTTTGAACGCCCCGATTGGGCCAGTGGATCAGATCAGGACAAAGACTTGGCGGCAACCACGCGGGTGGGTCTGCTTGACCAGCTTGCCGCCGACCAGATGCGGCTGATCGGCTATCACCTTCCGGGCGGTGGCATTGGTCGGGCCGAAAAGGCAGCAACAGGCTATGTCTTTGTCGAGGAAGCCTAAGATGCGTTTTCTGCCGCTTATGGCCTGCCTGATCTCGACCGCCGCTTTTGCGTCAGAGGATATTCCGGACCAATACCCGCAATCCGTGCTCTATTCCAAACCGGTTGAAATCATTCCGCATGTGTTCGCGGCCATCGGCGCCACTGCACCGCCGACGTATGAAAACGCCGGCCATAACAACAACCTTTCCTTCATTGTCACCGGTGATGGGGTGGTCGTTGTCAATGGCGGGGCCAGTTGGAAGCTGGCCGAAGCGCTGCATGCCGAGATCCGGGCCGTGACCGACCAGCCGGTGAAACTGGTGGTCGATGAAAACGGGCAGGGCCATGCCATGCTGGGCAACAGCTATTGGGCCGCACAGGGCGTGCCGATCCTTGCCCATGAAGAGGCCGCAGCCGAGTTCAAGGAAACCGCGGATCGCGCGCTGATTTCTCTGCGCAATTATGCGCGTGAAAACGCCGAAGGCACGACCATCGCCCTGCCGACCGAGACGTTCACCGACAAAAAGATCATCACGATGGGCGAGGTGACGGTCGAGGTTCTGCACCTTGGCCCGGCCCATTCCCCTGGCGATACGCAGGTCTGGATCCCCGCGTGGTCCATGATGATTGCGGGCGACATCGCTTTTCACGAACGCCTGCCGCCGATCTTTGAAGGCACATGCACCAGCTGCTGGATTGACACATGGGAGACAAAATTCGCCCCGCTCAACCCAACCTATGTGCTGCCGGGCCACGGCCATCCGACGAACCTTGCCCAAGTCACGCGCTTTACCCACGACTATCTGATTGATCTGCGTGAAAAGATTGCCGCCCATATTGACGCAGGCGGCGATCTGGCCGGGGCCTATTATGTCGATCAGGAGCGCTGGAAAGGGCTGGATACCTTTGAGGAACTGGCAACTAAGAACGCGGGTGTGGTCTTTTCCGAGATGGAATTCGAATGACGCGGCACAAGTGTCAGGCGGTTATCCGAACGCCCATTTGATCCACCAGATAATCGGTAATAACCGCGCCGATCCAGAAGAACAAAAGCGCGGTCCAGGCGGTGGCGGCAAAAACCGATCCACCCGTAACCCCTGCACCAATGGCACAGCCCCCCGCCAGCATCGCGCCAAAACCCATCATCACCGCCCCGGTCATGGACCGGCGCATCTGGCTTTCGCCATCAAAGCCCTGAAACTGCAATTCACGCTTGAAGGCGGCGGCCAGAAACGCACCGATGAAGACGCCCGGCACAAGGCCGATATCGAAATCCAGCACCGGATCATCAGTCAGAAAGAACATCAGCGTGCTGGCTGACGGCCCCGAGAACGTGGCCGAGGTAATGCTGACAGGCTCGAACGCCACTTGTGCCAGCGAAAAGGTCAAGACCCACCCCAGCGCAACCGCAAATCCGACACCCGAGGCAAAGATCAGCGTTGGCAAGCCGATCCGATTGCGCCGGGCCAGCCAAAAGGCTGCCAAGGCAAAGCCGAACCCGATGTAAAGCCCACCAATGGGCGGCAGGCCCAGCAGGGCCAGCAGATCAAGGTTCTGTCCACCCGGCGTGATCCAAAGCGCGGCAAGCCAGTTGCGCACGGGCGCAAGCCAGCCATGCAGCGACATCTGCGCCACAACCGCAAAAATCAGCCCCGAGATGACAGAGCGCAGGTTGCCGGTTGCTGCCAGCACCAAAAGCCGCCCCGAACAACCGCGCGCCAGCACCATGCCCGCGCCGAAGATCAACCCGCCGATGATCGCGCCCGACCATGATCCGGTGACCGACATCACCCGCGCATCGGCAGACCGGAACCACCCCAGCGCCTGTGCGCCTTGCACCCAGACGACGGCAGTTGAAAAGGTCAAAAGCCAGACCGCCATGCGCGTGCCAAGCTGACCGCGGGCGAATTCGACGGTGGCCGCTCTCAGACAAAAGGACGATCTCTGCGCTGCCACGCCAAAGACAACCCCCGTCAGCAGGCCGAAAAGCGCGCCAAGCTGTCCTTCGCTAAACCGGTCAAGCAGGATGGTCAGATCCATCGACGATTCTCCTTTTCTGCATTTGCCGCGTGCGTGGGTTGATTATCTTTGATCTGCATCATGTGTTCTTGCGTAGAAAGAGAAAGAAAAGGGGAAAGCATCATGCAGACCGCAAGCCTATACACCTTTACCGCCGTCATTTTCCTGACATTGGATGCCATTATGCTGCGTTTGCACATGGCGCCGTTGTTCCAGCGCCATATCGGCGGGATGATGCTGGAAAACATCCGCATGGCCCCGGCCGCGCTGTTCTACCTCGCCTATGTTGCAGGGCTTTTGTATCTGGTTTCGCTTCCGGCGCTGAAATCGGGTGGATCGGTCGTGGTTCCCGCGGTCGTGCTGGGGTTCATGGCCTATGGCACCTATGAATTCACCAGCTATGCCATTATGAAGGATTGGTCGGCACGCATGGTGATGACCGATGTGATCTGGGGCAGTCTTCTGACGGGCTTTTCTGCTTGGGCCGGTTTGGCCCTGACCCGGGCGATCTTCAAGGTATAAGTCATGATCCTTTACGGCATTTCGACCTGCGACACCTGCAAGACGGCGCTCAAGGCGCTTGAACGGGCGGGCCATGCCGTGACCTTCCGTGACATCCGCAAAGAGCCGCTCAACACGGCGGAAATTGACGCTTTGGTGACGGAATTTGGCGGTCGTCTGATCAACAAACAGTCAACGACCTACCGCAGTTTTTCCGATTTCCTGCGCGAATCTGAGCCCGAGGCCCAAATCGCCGCACAGCCGACGGTGATGAAACGCCCCGTCATTCAGGCAGATCGCTGGTATCTTGGCTGGGATGCCGAAGTGCAATCCGCGCTGTTGTAAGGCAAAAGAAAACGGCCCCGAGGCGGGGCCGTTTCCAAGAAGACCAGCGTCAGATCAAAGCAGGCGCAGGTCGCCAGCAGATTGCTTTCCATCACGGCCAGATTGCAGTTCGTAACCGATTTTCTGGTTGTCGTTCAGACCCTTAAGGCCTGCACGTTCAACGGCCGAGATGTGTACAAACACGTCCTTGCCGCCATCATCGGGTGCGATGAACCCATAACCTTTGGTGCTGTTGAACCATTTCACGGTGCCGGTCGGCATTCCGTCTCTCCTATCTCAACCCTCCCGGGGCGTCATTGCCACGGGCCGTGCAAGCAGGTCTTCTTGGGCCTCGATAGGCGGTCAGAAAGTCTGTCGTCACAAGGAAAATCATGCCAAACCTTTTTGTAAAATCAAGCGGGTATTGCAGGGCATGATTCCTTGCCGATGAAAGTGAGAAAAACGACATGCGCAACGCAGCACTGGTTTTGGGCATTATCGGGGGTGTCTGGGCGATGGTCGTGGGCTTTTTCGGCTATGGCTACACCGCATTCATCGAGCAAAATGGCGAAGCGGGCGATCTGCTGAAACAGGTCGATCATCCTTTGGCCATCAAGGCGGCGAGTTTCCTTGCCCCCATCCTTGCCATCGCCGGAGCGGCAATGGCGCGGTCGCAGAACCTGCCGGCGGGCGCACTTTTGCTGGCCGCTTCAGCCGCGATCTGGCTGGCCTTTGGCTTTGGCGTCTTTACCATGTTCCCGATTGCCATGTGCGGCTTGGGCGGCATCTTGGCCTTGGCCGCGCGCCAGCCCGACAGCCACTAAGCGGTCCAGCGACAGCGGTCCTGCGCCTTTCAGGATCAGGGTCAGGAACAAAAGCATCCAAAGCGCCCGTTGATCCAGAATCAAAGCATCCGACGCCCGATCAAACCACGCGCCAATCGTCTCGGCCCCGGCCTTGTGGCCGATGATGTCAGTCGCACTTTGCACGATGACGAAGCCCACCATCCCCAATGCCGCCAACCTTGTGGTCAGGCCCAGAACAATCAGTGCTGGCAACACCAGTTCGGCCCATGCCCCCGCCAGCGCGACCCCGCGGTGAAACACCCCAAACTTTGAAACATCAAACCCCGCCTCTTCGATCGCGCGTGGAAAGATCTGCGCGAAAGCCCCCAGCGAGGGCGTGAAAACCCCATCCAGTTTCGTCAGCCCCGACGACCAGAAATACCCCAAAAGCACGCAGGCAAAGACCAGCCGCGCGGCAAGCGGCAAAAGCACGTCATCGGCGCGGTTCAGTTTGGCAAGAAACGGGATCATGGGGACACTCCGACAAGGGCCTGGTTTTGCAACAAAAGCCCAAGAACCGCCGCCAGATCAAAGCCATTGTCGGTTGCCGCCAATGCCTGGTTCAGGGGTTTTCCCGCAATCAAAGCGGTAAGAAAGGCGGCCCCGCCCTTGCCCAGCAGATGCGGTGTTGGGTCGAATGCGGGGCGCAGGATTACAAGCTCTTGCGCTTGCATCACCGGGGCTGGTCCGCCCTGCGTATTGGCCAGCCAGATCGCATGTAGGGGCCAGGCTGAGGCCAAAATTCGCACCGAGGGCGCCAGATGCAGCCGGGCCTGCAAAAGCTGCGCTTCGCCAAGCTGGGCAAGAGCGTCGGGCGCGATGGGCATGCTGTCAGCGGCGTGATAGCTTTCGCGCATGGCCTGTTCCAGCCGCGCCACGTCAGGCAGATACCCCAGTTGTGCAACGGGTGGAAAACCTTCCAGGAACGCGGGAAAGCTTTTCCCATAAAGCATAAGCCTGCGGTCAAGCGGGGGATGGGCGCGCAGGTAAACTTGGGCCATCGCCCCGAAAAATTCGGTCCCGACCAGTTTTTGCACCACGGGAAATGCCGCTTCCAGCGCACGGGTCAGCGAACTGGCGACATTGTTACGATAAACCGCAAAGCGCTTGGCATCGGGGCGGCCATCAGGGCCAACCACACCCTCTGGCACGGCTGCATCAGGGTCAAGAAGCGCTTGGGCAAAGGCCGATTGCTTCATGCCGCCACCAGATGCATCGCGGCGCGCGCGGCCTCGGCGGCAAGTGTCGGCCAATCTGGCACGTCATTGTCCCATTCGATCAGCGTCGGCTTTGCCCCGCCCTGGCGAATTGTTTCGCCATAAAGCTCCCAGACCGGATCCACCACTTCGGCACCGTGACTGTCGATCAGCAAAGGGCGCCCGGCGCTGTCGCGGTCTTCGTCATGCCCGCCCAGATGGATTTCGCCCACCAGCGCAAGCGGAAAGGCCCGGATATAGCCCAAGGGATCAAAGCCCTGATTGATGGCCGAGACATAGACGTTGTTCACATCCAAAAGCAAACCACAGCCCGTGCTGCGGGCAATCTCGGTCAGGAAATCCACCTCGGCCAAGCTGGTTTCGGCAAATGCCACATAGGCAGAGGGGTTTTCCAAAAGGATCGGGCGGCGCAGCACCTCTTGCACCCGGTCGATGTGGTTGCACACATGTACAAGTGTCGCCGACGTATAGGGCAGGGGAAGCAGGTCATTCAAAAAGGCACCCTCATGGGTGGACCAGGCCAGATGTTCAGAAAAACTTGCCGGCTCCAGCCCCTCGCACAGGGTTTTCAGCGCGGCGAGGTGGTCTTCATCCAAGGGCGCTTCGCCGCCGATAGACAGGCCAACGCCATGCACCGAAATCGGAAAGCGTTCGGCCAGATGGCGCAATTGCGCCTGCGGACGGCCCCCTGCACCCATGTAGTTTTCGGCGTGAATTTCCAGCCAGCCAACCGGGGCAGGATTTTCAAGAATATCTTTGAAATGCTGAGGCTTATAGCCAACACCTACCACAGGTGGCAGGGCATTTGCGGTGTTGTCAAACATCGTTTTTCCTCTGGCATCGTCAGCGATGTGGCACCGGAGAGACGCGCCCCCCGGTGCCAGAGTGTCACGCGTTTCAGCCCTTCATCGGCATGTCGCGCTCCAGGGCTTCAAGGCTGCCCATGCGGCCTTCGGGAAGTTCCATCGTGGCGCAGGTGCCCGCCGGGACCAATTTCCAGGCGTTGCCCTGAAAGTCCACTTTCGACGTGCCGGCACAGGTGGTGCCTTCGCCGGCCGCGCAATCGTTCTGGCCCGCCATGGCCACGCCAAAGCATTTTTCCGTAGCGCCTTCGGCAGATGCGATGGAAGCCTGAGCAGCCAGTGCGGCGGCCAAAGCGCCCACGACGGTCAAGGTGCGAATATGGTTCGACATGTGTGTAATCCCTTTTTGCTTGATGTCATTCGACCTGACAAACCTAGGGGGGGCTTGCGTTCACACGCCAGTCACGGGGCCGTGTCCCACGCGTCTGTGATCTGCGGATGCCCCTTTGAGAAACGCAAAAAGCGCCGCAGAACTGCGACGCTTTTTATTTATTATCAGTGCTTTGCGCGGATCAGTTTGCAGGCGGCAGCGCGTCCAGACCGAAAATGGCCAGGGCTTGATCGAAGGAAATCGTTTCAGTCCGGGTCTCGCCCAGACGGCGAACTGAAACAGTCCGGTCTTCAACTTCCTTCATGCCGATTGCCAAGATCACAGGAACTTTGCCCACCGAATGCTCGCGGACCTTGTAGTTGATCTTTTCGTTCCGTGTATCCGCTTCGGCGCGCACCCCGGCCTTGCGCAGCGCCGCGACCACTTCGTTCACATAGTCATCCGCGTCCGACACGATCGAGGCCACCACCACCTGACGCGGGGCCAACCAGAAGGGGAACTTGCCCGCATAGTTTTCGATCAGAATGCCGATGAAGCGTTCGAAGCTGCCCAGAATTGCCCGGTGCAGCATGACGGGGCGGTGTTTCGCGCCGTCTTCGCCGACAAACTCGGCGTCCAGACGGTTGGGCAGGTTGAAATCGGCCTGGAAGGTGCCGCATTGCCATTCGCGGCCAATCGCATCGGTCAGCTTGAAATCCAGCTTCGGGCCGTAAAACGCCCCGTCACCTTCATTGATCTCATAGGGCAGGCCAAGGCCCTCAATCGCCTTTTGCAGGGCGTTTTCGGCCTTGTCCCAAACCTCATCCGACCCCACCCGCACATCGGGGCGGGTCGAGAGTTTGATGTCAAAGCTCTCGAACCCAAGATCCTTATAGACCGAAGACAGCAGCGCGATGAAATCGGCGCATTCCTTTTCGATCTGATCTTCGGTGCAGAAAATATGCGCGTCATCCTGCACAAAGCCACGCACGCGCATCAACCCATGCATCGAGCCCGAGGATTCATAGCGGTGGCAAGACCCGAACTCGGCCAGGCGCAAGGGCAGGTCGCGATAGGATTTCAAACCTTGGTTGAACACCTGCACATGGCAGGGGCAATTCATCGGCTTCAACGCGTTGATGCGCTTTTCCTTGGCACCGTCTTCGTCCACTTCGACGATGAACATGTTCTCGCGGTAGGCTTCCCAGTGGCCGGATTTCTCCCACAGCACCCGGTCAACCACTTGGGGTGTCTTGATTTCCTTGTAGCCCGCCGCGCGCTGACGGCCGCGCATGTAATCTTCAAGCTGGCGATAGATCGTCCAGCCGTTGGGATGCCAAAACACCATGCCCGGCGCTTCATCCTGGAAGTGAAACAGTTCCATCTCGCGGCCCAGCTTGCGGTGGTCGCGCTTGGCGGCCTCTTCCAGCATGGTCATATGGGCCTTCAGATCGTCACGGTTCTTGAAGGCAAGGCCATAGATCCGCTGCAACATCGGGCGTGTTGCATCGCCCAGCCAATAGGCCCCCGCCACATGCGTCAGCTTGAAGGCATCGGCCGGAACCTGGCCGGTGTGTTGCAAATGCGGGCCGCGGCACAGGTCCTGCCAGGCGCCGTGCCAATACATCCGCAGATCCTCGCCTTCGGGGATGCGGGCGATCAGCTCCAGCTTGAAGGGTTCGCCGCGGTCTTCGTAATAGGCAATGGCGCGGGCGCGGTCCCAGACTTCGGTTTTCACCGGATCACGGGCGTTGATGATTTGCTTCATCTTGGCTTCAATCGCGCCAAGGTCTTCAGGCGTGAAGGGTTCGGCGCGGTCAAAGTCGTAAAACCAGCCGTAATCGCGCACCGGGCCGATGGTCACCTTCACATCGGGCCAGATTTCCTGCACAGCGCGGGCCATGATATGGGCGCAATCGTGGCGGATCAGCTCCAACGCCTGCGCGTCGTCTGCCATGGTGTGAATGGCGATGGTGGCATCTGCCGTGATCGGCCATTGCAGATCGTAATGCGCGCCGTTCACAGTGGCGGAAATGGCCTTTTTGGCAAGGCCGGGCGCGATGGACAGCGCCACATCGGCGGCGGTAACGCCTGCCTCATAGCTGCGCGTGTTGCCGTCAGGGAATGTGAGGGAGATTTGGGCCATGGCCAGATCCTCGTCGTTTTGGCGCCTACGAAACGCCCGGTTGCGGGTTATGTGGCGACGGTTTGACGAAACCGCGTGACGGCGTCAAGGTGGGGGCAGCCCAATTTGTGCAGGAATTTGTGATTTAAAGAGGGGCAAGATGCGGAAATTTGCGGAAATTCTGGCCATCGCTGCTGCGCGCAAGGGCGGCGAGGCCAAGGTGTTTGACGCCATTCCAGTGCCCAAAACCGCCGATGAACTGGCCGCCATTCCTGATGACCGCTGGCTGGCGGCCATGGCGCAGTGGATTTTCCGCGCGGGCATCTCGTGGAAGGTGGTCGAGGCGAAATGGCCCGGCATCGAAGAGGCCTTCGCTGGGTTTGCCATCGGCCCTTTGTCGATGATGGATGATGATGGGCTGGAGCGGCTTTTGTCGGACCGCCGGATCATACGTTCGGGGCCGAAGATCGTGGCGCTGCGTGACAATGCCGTGTTTGTGCGCGGGCTGGGCGGGTTTGGCCGCAAGGTTGGCGATTGGCCGGCCACAGATTTCGCCGGGCTGATCCTTTGGCTGCAAAAATCCGGCAGCCGTTTGGGAGGGATGACTACGCCTTACATGTTGCGCCAGATGGGCAAGGACGGCTTCCTTCCCAGCCGCGATGTCGTGGCACGGCTTGTTGCAGAAAGGGTGCTGGACAAGGCCCCGTCCTCGGCCAGGGGATGGGCCGCGGCGCAAGGGGCGTTCAACACCTGGCAGGCGGAAAGCGGCCTGCCGCTGACCACAATCAGCCGCGTTCTGGCCCAAAGCGTTGACGAGGCGCGCAATCCGGGCTGACAGGGCGGCATTCGGGCGCTAAACCGGGCGATGTTACGGGGAAAGAAGTACACGCATGCCGGACTATCTGACAACGCCGCAACGGCGCAAAATCGCCTATGAACAGACCAGGGGCGCGGGCCCGGGCGTGGTTTTTCTGGGTGGCTACAAATCCGACATGACAGGAACCAAGGCGCTGTATCTGCAAGATTGGGCGCAAAAGGCGGGCCGGGCGTTTTTGCGGTTTGACTACTCGGGCCACGGCCAGTCTGCGGGCGATTTTGCCGACGGTGGGATTGGCGACTGGGCGCAGGACGCCATGGCGGCGCTTGGCGCGCTGACGGTTGGCCCGCAGGTTCTGGTCGGCTCGTCGATGGGGGGGTGGATCGGCCTTTTGACCGCCCGCGCCATGCCAAAGCGGATCGCAGGGTTTGTTGGCATTGCCGCCGCTCCAGATTTCACCGAAGACCTTATGCTGGCAAAGCTTACAGCTGACCAGAAGACTGATCTGCAACGTGATGGGTTTATTCAGGAATACTCGGAGTACGCGCCCCAGCCCAATATCATCACCCAAAGGTTTCTCGACGATGGCGCCAAGCATCTGGTGCTGCGCAGCCCACTGGATCTGCCCTTTCCGGTGCGGCTGTTGCAAGGCAGCGCCGATGTGGATGTGCCACCTGATGTTGCCCTGCGGCTGATGGACCACGCGCAATGCCCTGATCTGCGGCTTACCTTGGTCAAAGGGGCCGATCACAGGTTTTCCACCCCCGACTGTCTGTCGCTTATGGTCGCCTCATTGGAAGAGGTTCTGCACATTGCGTAGTTTTGTGAAAACCGCCTTGCGCGGCCTTTTTGTTTTATTCGCACTTTTGTTGGTGATTTGGGCGGTTGCGCCTATGGAAGGCGTTGATCGTGATATAAAGTTCAAAAGCAAAGACTTGCCAGATGATCTTTCTAAATTTCAACCATGGTTGGACGCGCAGGATTTTCAAATTTCGAACATTGACCCGATGCTGTCCAAGCGCATTGTCTGGGCAGATCAGGTCGGGCAGAAGACCCCGATTGCAGTGGTTTACCTGCATGGCTTTTCGGCAAGCCTTGAAGAAACCCGGCCCGTTCCCGATGAGGTGGCAAAGGCGCTTGGGGCCAATCTGTTTTTCACCCGGCTTGCCGGGCATGGCCGTGACGGGGCCGCGCTGGGCGCGGTGACGGCGGGCGACTGGATCGAAGATCTGGCCGAGGCCATGGCAATCGGCCGCCGTCTGGGCGACAGGGTCTTGGTCATCTCGACCTCCACCGGGGGGACGCTGGCTGCGATCGGGGCCGCTGACCCCGCGCTGTCCGAAGGCTTGGCCGGGGTGGTGATGATATCGCCGAACTTCGGGTTGCGCGCGCTTGCCGGCCGCATCTTGGATTTGCCCTTTGCCCGATATTGGGGGCCGTGGGTGGCGGGCGAGACCCGCAGCTTTACCCCACAAAACGAGCTGCATGGCCGCTATTGGACGACAAGCTATCCGACGTTGGCGCTGTTTCCGATGGCGGCTTTGGTGCGGCTTGGTCGGGGGCTGGACTATGGAGCGGTCAAGGTTCCTGCTCTGGTGATCTACGCGCCCGAGGATCAGGTGGTGGACCCAGCCCGCACGCTGAAGGTCATGGCGGGGTGGGGGGGGGCGGTGCGGCTTGAGGCCCGCCAGATGGGCCCGGCAGATGACCCCTATTCGCATGTCATTGCAGGACGCGTCTTGTCGCCGGGCCAGACTGCCGCCACGGTGGCGCTTATCCTTGATTGGGCCGGCTCCCTGCCCATCCCCATGGTGGAGACCCCATGAATGCATGAACCTTTGGTCATGATCCCGGGCCTTATGTCCGACGCCCGGCTGTTCTTGCCGCAGATGGTGCGGCTTGGCGCCGACCGGGGCTGCCATGTCTGCATTGCCGCCAGGGGCGAAACGGTCGAGCAGATGTCCGAAGCGATTATCGCAGGCCTGCCCGAGAAGTTTGCGCTGCTGGGTCATGGACTTGGCGGGGATATCGCGCTCGACATCATCCGGCGGGTGCCCGAACGCGTCACGCGGGTGGTTCTGATGGCAACCGACCCTTTGGCCGAACCGCCGCAAACGGCGGCGGAACGCGAGACGCGGATGGTCATGGCCCGCGCCGGACGGCTGGTCGAGGCGATGCGCCACGAAATCCCGCCCGCCGCGGTGGCCGACAGCCCCTGGCATGAAGAGATCATGGCCTTGGTCAAGGATATGGCGCTGGGTCTGGGCGAGGGCGTCTTCCTGCGCCAATCCCGCGCACTGCAACGCCGGCCTGACCAACAAAAGACCATGCGCAAGGTGCGCTTGCCCGCGCTGGTGATCGCGGGGCGACAAGACACGCTGGTTCCCTTGCGGCGGGCGGAATTCACCGCGACCTTGATGCCCTATGGCCAGTTCAAGATCATTGAAGACGCGGGTCACCTTGCGCCGCTGGAACAGCCAGAAGCGGTTTCAGATGCTTTGGACGCGTTTCTGAACGGGCCAATGATGCTGCGCTAGGATGCTGTTCGGCTTTGCCCGCCCGGCCGACGGGGCCTTAGGCCCCGCTGGTCACGGCTTTCAGCTTGGGCTTTGCCGGGGCACCAGAATTGGCGTCGATGAAGCCTAGCACCAGCGGGCGTATGTTCAGACGCCAGCTTTTGCCTGCAAAGATGCCATAATGGCCGGCGTCGGGTTCCAGATGCCAGGCCTTCTTGTCATCTGGCAGGCCGGTGCACAGCGCAAGGGCGGCCACGCATTGGCCGGGGGCGGAAATATCGTCCTTCTCGCCTTCGACCGTTTTTACCGCCACGCGGGTGATCGCGCCGATGTCCACCTTTTTGCCTGCCACGACAAATTCGTTCCGGGCAATCTCGCGGTTCTTGAAGATCCGCTCGACAGTCGAAAGGTAGAATTCGGCTGTCATGTCCATGACGGCAAGGTATTCGTCATAAAAGCGGTTGTGGGCATCGTGATCTGATGCCTCGCCGCGTGCCACGCGCATGATCTGTTCGGAAAAAGCCTTGGAATGCCGCTCGGCGTTCATCGACATGAAGCTTTGCAGTTGCAGCAAGCCCGGATAGACCAGACGGCCCACGCCCTTGTGTTTGAAGCCAACGCGCTGAATGGCGATCTGCTCCAACTGGCCCATGGTGATTCGCCGGCCAAAGTCGGTCACGTCGGTTGCCGCGGCGTCCGGGTCGATCGGGCCACCGATCAGCGTCAAGGACCGCGGCTGCGCATCGGGGTCTTCCCCCGCCAGATAGGCGGTGGCCGCAAGGGTCAGCGGGGCGGGCTGGCAGACGGCGATGACATGGGTGTCAGGCCCAAGCGCGCGCATGAAGTCCACCAGATAAAGCGTATAGTCTTCGACATCGAACTTTCCGGCAGAGACCGGAATATCACGGGCGTTGTGCCAATCTGTCACGAAAACGTCGGCATCTGGCAGCAGACTGGCCACTGTGGAGCGCAAAAGGGTAGCATAATGTCCCGACATTGGCGCAACCAACAGGATTTTGCGGGCCATTGGTTCGCGGCGGCGCACAAAGAACTGAATAAGATTGCCGAAAGGCTTTTCGACCACTTGCTTGACGTCAACCAGATGGTCGGTGCCATCAGACCCCGGGATCGATCGGATGCCCCAATCGGGTTTGGTCACCATGCGGCCGAAGGACCGTTCGGTCACCTCGCCCCAGGCGGCTGCCATTTGCAGCATCGGGTTCATTGTCAGGGCAAAAGCCGGATAGCTGGCCATGGCACGCGCAGTGGCACCCATCCACTCATTGGTGTTGCGAATGCTTTCCATTAGGTCGTAGGTGGCCATATACTTCACGGGCGTCTCCTTGGCCTTTGCGGCCGCATCCCAAGGGGGAAGGGCGCAATGCTGCATAGCAGCGAGAATAGGGGCGAAAGTTTAACATGACAACTGAAGAATATGACGCAGGGCAGAAGTTGGAGCGGATGCAGGCCAATCTTGCGAAAGTTGAAAAGTTGTCGGAACGACTTGTCGCGGCCCTGTCGCAACAAAAACAGAAAGACGCAGCCCTGAACGGGCCGTCGAACGAGATCTACATGAAGGCCGCCCAGGCCTATATGGTGGCGATGATGCAAAACCCGGCCAAGGTGCTGGAACATCAGATCGGCTATTGGGGCAAGACGCTGAAACATTATGTCGAGGCCCAGCAGGCCCTTGCAACGGGCGAGTTCAAGGCCCCCGCCGACCCCGGCCCCAAAGACCGCCGCTTTGCCAACCCGCTGTGGGACAGCCACCCGGCGTTCAACTATCTCAAGCAGCAATATCTTATCAACTCGGAAGCGGTGACGACCGCTGTCGCCGATATGGAAGACCTGGACGCACAGGAAAAGCAGCGGGTGGAATATTTCACCCGGCAGATCATCGACATGATGGCGCCGACGAATTTCCTTGGTACCAACCCCGATGCTTTGGAACGCGCCATCGCCACCGATGGCGAAAGCCTGGTCAAAGGTTTGGAAAATCTGGTGGCCGATATCGAATCGCATGACGGCGAAGTTCTGCCCACGCTGTCTGACCCGTCGGCCTTTACCCTTGGCCAGAACATCGCCACCACGCCCGGTTCTGTGGTGTTCCGCAACCGCATGCTGGAACTGATCCAGTTCAAGCCCAGCACTGAAACCGTTTATGAAACGCCTTTGCTGATCTTTCCGCCTTGGATCAACAAATACTATGTGATGGACCTGAAGCCGGAAAATTCGCTTATCAAGTGGATCGTCGATCAGGGCTACACATTGTTCGTGGTCTCTTGGGTCAACCCCGACGCCAGCTATGCCGATGTGGGCATGGATGACTATATCCGCGAAGGCTATCTCACCGCCATGGCCGAGGTACGCAAGATCTGCGGTGTGAAGCAGATTAACGCGGTGGGCTATTGCATTGCCGGCACCACGCTCAGCATGACGGTCGCGCATCTTCTGCGCGCGGGCGATGAGACGGTAAAGTCGGCCACGCTTTTCACCACATTGACCGATTTTTCCGACCCCGGCGAAATGGGCGTGTTCCTGGCCGATGATTTTGTCCAAGGCATTGAACGGCAATGCGCATCGGATGGCATCTTGTCCAAACGCTTCATGGGCAAGACCTTTTCCTATCTGCGCTCGAATGATCTGATTTATGGCCCGGCCATCAAATCCTATATGTTGGGAGAGGCCCCGCCCGCCTTTGATCTGTTGTACTGGAACGGCGACGGCACCAACCTGCCTGCCAAGATGGCGGTCCAATATATCCGGGACCTGTGCCAGCTGAACGGCTTTGCCAAGGGCGAATTCCCGGTCTTTGGCAAGACCGTCACGCTGGACGAGGTCAAGGTGCCGCTTTGTGCCATCGCCTGCGAGACCGATCACATCGCCCATTGGCGCGGCAGCTTCAACGGGGTCAAGCAGATGGGGTCAACCGACAAGACCTTTATCGTGTCGCAGTCGGGCCATATCGCGGGCATCATCAACCCGCCGTCCAAGGGCAAATACGGCCATTACACATCAGATGCGCCGCTTGAGGGCGCACCGGATGACTGGATGAAGGGCGCCACGTTCAACCAGGGCAGCTGGTGGCCGCGTTGGGGCGCATGGCTGGATGAACGCTCGGGCAGCCAGGTTTCGGCGCGCCAGATTGGCGATTCGGGTCATCCGGAACTCTGTCCCGCACCGGGCAGCTATGTGGTCGCAAAACCAGCTGATTGATTTCCTTAGGCTTTCCCACGGGGCGGCGTGTCATCTTCCGGTTGTTTCTGCGTCGCAGAAAATTCACTTGCAATGCTGCGGTGCAGCATGTATGTATGGCTTCAGGAAACGGGCATTTACACCCGGATATTCAGGAGCAATTCAAATGACCAAAACCACCGACTTCACCAAAGTCATGCAGGACATGATGGCTTCGTTCCCGGTTGACGCTTCGGCTTTCCAGAACGCATTCAAAACCCAAGCTGCTTTCAATGAAAAGCTGGCTGCTGTTGCGCTGGCTGCCGCTGAAAAGTCGACCGAAATCTCGGCCAAATGGGCCAAAGACTCGATCACCAAGCTTTCGGTTGCTGCCAAAGCCAAAGTTGAACCGGCGGATTACACCAAAGCCGCTTCGGATTTCGCCACGGCTGCTGCTGAAATGGCTGCTGAAAACATGGCCGCTTTCGCTGAAGTTGCGAAAAAGGTTCAGATGGACACCGTTGAGCTGATGATGGCTGCTGGCAAGGACGTTTCGGAAGAAGCAACCGCTGCTGTCAAAAAAGCCACCGCTGACGTGACCGCTCAGGTCAAAAAAGCTGCTGCAGCTGCAAAATAATCGGGACGGTTGCGCTGCCTCCCTGGCGCAGACCACCCTTCAGGGCGGGCCATTGAGCCCGCCCTTTCTTTTTTGCTGCACCTCGCCTAAGCTTCTCTGCACAAGCAAAAGCCCTGGGGAGGGGCGACAATGGCGGACAATGCAAAACCCTTGCTGATCAAACGCTATGCCAGCCGGCGTTTGTACAATACCGAAACTTCCGACTACGTAACGCTGGAAGACATTGCGGGCTTTGTGCGGGCGGGTCGGGATGTCCAGATCGTTGATCTGAAAAGCGGTGATGACCTGACACGGCAATATTTGCTGCAGATCGTGGCCGAACATGAATCGCGCGGCGACTCGGTCTTGCCAACCAATGTGCTGACCGATCTGGTCCGGTCCTACGCCACCAACATGCAATCCGTCATGCCGCAATTTCTGGCCGCCAGCTTTGACATGCTGCGCGATGGTCAGGCCAAGATGGTGGAAAACCTGACCGGCATTGCGGCGGTGCCTTTGGCGGGCATGCCGGGCTTTGACGTGCTGCGCAAGCAGCAGGAAGCTTTCATGAAAACCATGATGGCGGGCGTTCCGGGGGTTGGCGGGATGCCGGGTTGGGGTGGGTCAGGACCCGCGCCGGAACCTGAGCCCCAGGCCAAGGAAGCCCCTGAAGATCTGGCAGAGATAAAACGCCAATTGGCCGAATTGCAGCAAAAACTGTCCAAGCTCTAAGCGTCGATGACCGAAGGGCAGGGACGGGTTACGCTTTGGGGCATCGAAGTGTTTCTCGCCGTGGTCGAGGAACGCGCCATGTCGGCTGCCGCGCGGCGCTTGGGTGTGTCGCCCTCGGCGATTTCTCAGCAACTTACCGGGCTTGAAACTGCGCTGGGCGCTGTGTTGCTGGACCGCTCCGCCCGGCCGATGGGGCTGACCCCGGCAGGGCTGATGTTCCGCCGCCATGCCCAGACCATCTTGAACGCCGAAGCCGAGGCGCGCAGCGAACTGGCCATGGCAGACCTGTCGGGCCTGACCACGCTACGCCTTGGGGTGATCGAAGATTTTGATGCTCAGGTGACGCCGCTTTTGTTGCAAGGCCTGGCCGCCGATCTGAAAGGCTGCCGCTTTTTGCTGGAAACCGGGGCCAGCCACCGCTTGCTTGACCAGCTTGAAACCCGCGCGCTGGATATGGTGGTGGCGGCCGATCTGGGCAGCGAAGGCTCGCACGAAGGGTGGCGCGAGGTGCATCCGATCATGGCCGAACCCTTCGTCGCCGTGGCCCCGCGCGGCCGCGATCCGGGTGATCTGCCGCTCATCCTTTACACCGCGCGGCATTTGATGGGCCGCCAGATCGCCAGCCATCTGGCGCGACAAAACCTGAAACTGACCCATCGCTTTGAACTCGACAGCTACCGCGCCATTCTGGCGATGGTGTCGGCCGGGGCAGGTTGGACCATTTTGACGCCCCTTGCCCTGCACCATGCCAGCCGGTTTCGCGAAGGGGTGGATGTGCTGCCCTTGCCCTTTGCCCCTTTCGAACGCAGTCTGGTCTTGTCGGCCCGGGCCGGCGTGTTGAAGGACATGCCCGCCCAGGTTGCTGGCCGTTTGCGCGGGCTGATCTCAACGCAGGTGGTGGGCCCTGCCGTAAAGGAATGGCCATGGATGGGCCAAAGCCTGCGGGTGCTTTAGCGCGGCCGTGGTCTTTTCTTTCTGGCGCTCTGGGCGTAGGGCAGATCAACAACAGGAGAAGTGCGATGGCTTTGGCCGATTTGATCTCCCGCTCAGGCGGGGTGTGTGAGTTTTGCGGCGCTGCCGATGCGTTGGACGCGGTCGACGTTCCGCCGGGGGGCGAGATTTTGCTGTGCCCGCTGTGCCGCGAAGACGCGCCTGCGCCGTCAGGCCATTGGCGCGCCCTGGAAGGGGCCGCTTGGTCGGGCGTTCCCGAAGTGCAACTGGCGGTCTGGCGCAAGCTGGGGGCCTTGGGCGAAGCTTGGGCAACCGAGGCCCGCGAAGGCATGATGCTGTCACCCGAAGCGCAGGCTTGGGCCGATCAGCCTGCAGCGCTGGAACATCGCGATTCCAACGGTGTCTTGCTGGCGCAAGGTGACAGTGTGGTCCTTATCAAGGATCTGCCCGTCAAAGGGGCGGGTTTCACCGCCAAACGCGGCACGGCGGTGCGCGGCATTTCGCTTGTTGCTGACAATGCCGCGCATATCGAGGGCCGGGTCGAAGGCCAGCGCATTGTCATTCTGACCGAGTTTGTGAAAAAGAAATAAGCCCTTTGCGGCAAGAGGGCGGAGTGCCGCCTTGCCGCAATGCCCGTGCTGGTTATTCCAGTTCGACCAAAAGATCCTTGGCGTCGATCTGGCTGCCCGGCTGCACATAAAGCGCCTTTACCACCGCCTCGCGGTCGGCGTGCAGCCCGGTTTCCATCTTCATCGCCTCAATCGTCAGAAGCATATCGCCGGGCTTCACCTTCTGGCCAACCGTGACCGCGACCGAGGCAATCGCCCCCGGCATCGGTGCGCCGACGTGAAGCGGATTGCCCTCGGCCGCTTTGGGTTTGGCGGCGGTCTTTGCCTTGATCGCCCGGTTCGGCACCCGCACCACGCGCGGCTGACCGTTCAGTTCAAAAAACACCTTCACATCGCCATCATCGGTGGTTTCCCCCACCGCCTGAAGCCGGATTTCCAGCGTTTTCCCGGGGTCAATCTCGGCGGTGATTTCCTCGCCCGGGGCCATGCCATAAAAGAAGGTGCGGGTGGGAAGGGTGCGCACGGGGCCGTAAAGCTTGTGGCGGCCCATGTAATCAAGGAAAACCTTTGGATACATGAGATAGCCGTTCAGGTCTTCGTCATCCACCTTGAACCCATTGAGATCGGCTGACAATTTGTTGCGAACCGCTTCAAGGTCCACCGCAGGAACCTCTGCAGCTGGGCGGGTTGTCAGGGCAGTTTCGCCCTTCAGCACCTTGGCCTGAATGGCTTTGGGCCAGCCGCCATGGGGTTGGCCAAGATTGCCCTTCATCATGTCGATGACAGAATCGGGAAAGGAAACATCATGGCCAGGGTCTTCCACCTGAGACCGGGTCAGCCCTTGGGCCACCATCATCAGCGCCATATCGCCCACCACCTTTGACGAAGGCGTCACCTTGACGATATCGCCGAACATCTGGTTGGCATCGGCATAGGCCTGCGCCACCTCGGGCCAGCGTTCTTCAAGCCCAAGCGAGCGCGCCTGGGCCTTAAGGTTGGTAAACTGCCCGCCGGGCATTTCGTGCAGATAGACTTCCGACGCCGGCGCAGGGATGCCGCTTTCAAAGGCGGCATATTGGGCGCGGACATGTTCCCAATAGTTTGACATGTCCCGGATGGCGGCAATATCCAGCCCGGTATCGCGTTCGGTATGGCGCAAGGCTTCGACAATAGAGCCAAGGCAGGGCTGCGACGTGCCGCCTGAAAATGCGTCCATCGCAGCATCGACCGCATCCACCCCGGCGTCACAGGCGGCCAGAATGGTGGCGGCCGCAGCACCGCTGGTGTCATGGGTGTGGAAATGAGGGGGCAAGCCCACTTCGCCGCGCAGGGTCTTGACCAAAAGCTTGGCCGCCGCCGGTTTAAGAAGGCCCGCCATATCCTTCAGGCCCAGAATATGCGCGCCTGCGGCTTTCAATTCCTGCGCGCGGGCAACGTAATATTTCAGGTCATATTTGGCGCGGTTGGGGTCAAGTATATCGCCGGTATAGCACACCGTGCCTTCGCAAACCTTGTTGGCTTCAAGCACCGCGTCCATTGCAACGCGCATATTCTCGACCCAATTCAGGCTGTCAAACACCCGAAACACATCAACTCCGGTATCCGCCGCCTGCGCGACGAAGGCCCGCACGACATTGTCTGGATAGGTGGTGTACCCGACGCCATTGGCACCCCGCAGCAGCATCTGGGTCATCAGGTTCGGCATGGCTGCGCGCAGGTCGCGCAGGCGCTGCCAGGGGCATTCCTGCAAGAACCGGTAGGCCACGTCAAAGGTCGCCCCCCCCCAGCATTCAACGCTGAAAAGCCCCGGCAGGTTGGCCGCATAGGCTGGTGCGGCCTTGATCATGTCGATTGACCGCATGCGGGTGGCCAAAAGGCTTTGGTGGCCGTCGCGCATGGTGGTGTCGGTCAACAGCACCTTGGTTTGGCCGTGCATCCAATCGGCCACGGCCTGCGGGCCCTTCTGTTCCAGAAGGTTGCGCGTGCCCATGGCCGGTTCGTTGCGTGGGGCAGGGGCCTTTGGCGGGCGCGCCACGGCGGCCGGTTTGGGCCGACCGGCGGTTTCGGGATGCCCGTTCACCGTGATGTCCGCGATGTAATTCAGAATTTTCGTCGCGCGGTCGCGGCGCTTTTTAAAGGCGAAAAGCGCGGGCGTGGTGTCGATGAACTTGGTGGTATAGCTGTAGTCAAGGAATGTCGGATGTTTCAGCAGGTTGATGACAAATTCGATATTCGTTGCCACCCCACGGATGCGGAATTCGCGCAAGGCACGGTCCATGCGCGCAATCGCCTTTTCCGGCGTCTGGGCATGGGCGGTCACCTTCACCAAAAGGCTGTCGTAATAGCGGGTAATCACGCCCCCCGCATAGGCCGTGCCGCCATCCAGCCGGATGCCATTGCCGGTGGCGGAGCGGTAGGCAGTCAGGCGGCCATAGTCGGGGATGAAGTTGTTCAGGGGGTCCTCGGTGGTGACCCGGCACTGCACGGCATGGCCGTTCAATTTCACATCGGACTGGCTGGCAAGGCCGGTGGCTTGGGGCAGGGTCTTGCCTTCTTCGATCAGGATCTGGGCCTGAACGATGTCGATGCCGGTCACTTCTTCGGTGACGGTATGTTCGACCTGCACGCGCGGGTTCACTTCGATGAAGTAAAACTTGCCGTCGTCCATATCCATCAGGAATTCGACGGTGCCGGCGCATTCATAATTCACATGGGCGCAAATGCGACGGGCCATTTCGCAGACATCGGCGCGCTGTGCGTCGGTCAGATAGGGCGCGGGCGCGCGTTCAACGACCTTTTGGTTGCGCCGCTGCACGGTGCAATCGCGTTCCCACAGGTGCCAGACATTTCCCGCCTTGTCGCCAAGGATCTGCACTTCGACATGGCGGGCGCGCAGAATCATTTTTTCCAGATAGCCCTCGCCATTGCCAAAGGCGGCTTCGGCCTCGCGGCGGCCCTCGCGCACTTTCAGCTCCAGCTCGTCTTCCGACAGGATCGGCCGCATGCCGCGCCCGCCCCCGCCCCAGGACGCCTTCAGCATCAGCGGATATCCACCCGCCTTGGCCTGCGCCTTGATCGCGGCCATGTCATCGCCCAAGACCTCTGTCGCGGGAATGACCGGCACGCCCGCCTCAACCGCAACACGGCGGGCCGAGGCCTTGTCACCCAGCGCGCGCATGGTATCGGCACGCGGCCCGATAAAGGTGATGCCTGCCTGAACGCAAGCTTCGACAAAATCAGGGTTTTCCGACAGCAGCCCATAGCCGGGGTGAATGGCATCGGCCCCGGCCATCTTGGCCACGCGAATGATTTCGGGGATCGACAGATAGGCACCAACCGGCGACAGGCCTTGCCCGATCAGATAGGCCTCATCCGCTTTGAAGCGGTGCAAGGAAAGTTTGTCTTCCTCGGCGTAGACTGCGACGGTTTTCTTGCCCATCTCATTGGCCGCCCGCATGATGCGAATGGCAATCTCGCCCCGGTTGGCGATAAGGATTTTCTTGAATTCGGGCATGTCTGACCTCCGGGGGATGGGCTGCATTCCGGGGCCAGCTTAGGGTTGCTGCGCCGCAGCACAAGGGCGGAAAGCGACACTCTGCAAAGTTTTGCGAAATATTCAGGTCGACTTTGCAGTTGCAAAGTTCAGCCTTAGAAAGCGCCGCTTTATCGGCGGAATGGCCTCGGGATCATGGGCGATCTTGGTTGCGCGGTCGGTCTTTGTGAACAGCCAGGGGCATTCTTCTTCTACCCGTTTGATAAGGGCCGGATAGCCGAAGTAAATGAAACTCCACACAATTCGGTTGCCCGCCCCATCTTCAAGATACCAGTGGCGGCACTGTTCATGCTGGGCGATTTCAATGTCTTCCCAAAAGATCTTGCGGCGTTTCGGGCCAAAAGGCGGTGGCAAAAGCAGCGTGGGCCCTTCGATGCCGTCTTCATCCCAGGAAATGTCAAAATAGGGAAAGAAGGCGGTGACCATCACCCCTGTCATAGCCAGCGCAGCCCCCGCCACGCCAAGAACCGCAACACCGGCCCCATGCGCAAAAGCCAACAGCGCCGCCCCGGCCAAGGCCACGCCAATCAGGCAAATCACGGCCAAAAGCGCGCGGTTTGGGGCAATATGGCCCGTTTCGCCTTCAGGGTCGGCTTCCACGACAGGCTGGCGTGTCATCACATGGCGGATGACCGCTGTCAGGCCGATAAAGACCGCAAACGCGATGATGATCCGGTTCATAGGCAGGTCGAGCATGGCAGTGCCCTCAGGTTTCGCGGCCATAAAGGGCGTCAATCCGGGCGGAAATTGGACACAATCGGCGCTTTGCCGAGGCTTCCGCCAGAAAATTCAGGAAATTTGCGAACATTACAAGAACAGTTCTTTAATTCCGATCGCGGGGCAGATATGGTTCGGCCATGAGCGGATGGGATGACTCTGAGGCCTTCGAGGCCGCTGTGCCTTTGTCGCAACGCGCCATGGCGGCGCGGCCTGCGCCCTATCTGGATGATCTTAACCCCGAACAGCGTGCCGCGGTCGAGGCGCTGGATGGTCCGGTGCTGATGCTGGCTGGTGCGGGCACGGGCAAGACCAAGGCCCTGACTGCGCGCATCGTGCATCTGTTGAACATGAGCCGCGCCCGGCCAAATGAAATTCTGGCGGTGACCTTCACCAACAAGGCCGCGCGCGAAATGCGCAGCCGTGTGGGCCGGATGCTGGGCGATGTGGCCGAGGGCATGGCCTGGATGGGCACCTTCCATTCGCTTTCGGTCAAGATCCTGCGCCGGCATGCGGAACTGGTGGGGCTGAAGTCGAACTTCACCATTCTGGACACCGACGATCAGCTGCGCCTGATGAAGCAATTGATCGTGGCGGCCAATATCGACGAAAAACGCTGGCCCGCGCGGATGCTTGCCGGAATCATCGACGGCTGGAAGAACCGCGCGATGACCCCCGATCGTGTGCCCTCGTCCGAGGCCTCTGCCTTCAACAACCGTGGCAGCGAACTTTACGAACAATACCAAGAGCGCTTGCGCGCGCTGAATGCCACCGATTTTGGCGATCTTTTGCTGCATTGCGTGGTGATTTTCCAGAAATATCCCGATCTGCTGGAGCAATATCAGCGCAGGTTCCGCTATATTCTGGTGGACGAATATCAAGATACCAACGTCTGCCAATACCTTTGGCTGCGCCTGCTCGCACAGGCCCACAAGAACATTTGCTGCGTGGGCGATGATGACCAGTCGATCTATGGCTGGCGCGGGGCCGAAGTGGGAAATATCCTGCGTTTCGAAAAGGATTTTCCCGGCGCGGTCGTGGTGCGGCTGGAACAGAATTACCGCTCAACCCCGCATATTCTGGCCGCAGCCAGCGCCGTGATCGCCCGCAACGATGGGCGTCTTGGCAAGACCTTGTGGACTGAGGAAGAGCAGGGCGAAAAGGTGCGCCTGATCGGCCATTGGGACGGCGAGGAAGAAGCGCGCTGGATTGGCGAAGAGGTCGAGGGCCTGCAACGCGGCAGGGGCAACCGTGACAAACGCAGCCTTGAACATATGGCGATTTTGGTCCGCGCCAGCCACCAGATGCGCGCCTTTGAAGACCGTTTTCTGAGCATCGGCCTGCCTTATCGCGTGATCGGCGGCCCGCGGTTTTATGAACGCCAGGAAATTCGCGATGCCATGGCCTATTTCCGGCTGGCTGTGTCACCTGATGACGATCTGGCCTTTGAACGCGTGGTCAATACCCCCAAGCGCGGCTTGGGCGACAAGGCGGTTCAAAGCATTCAGATCGAGGCGCGCGGCCTTGGCATTGGCCTTTTGGAAGGCGCGCGGTCGCTTTTGGCCAAGGGGGGCATTGGTGGCAAGGGTGCGGCGCAGTTGCGCGGCTTTGTCGATGCGGTCGACCGCTGGCACGCGGTGGTCCGCGATGTCCGCGTGGCCTTGCCCGAAGACAGCGTGATCGAACCCTTGCTGCCCGAAACGCCGCCGGCGCATGTGGATACCCATGTCCGGCTGGCCGAGGTGATCTTGGAAGAGTCTGGCTATATCTCGATGTGGCAAAACGATAAAACCCCCGAAGCCCCGGGCCGGTTGGAAAACCTGAAGGAACTGGTCAAGGCGCTGGAACAGTTCGACAGCCTGCAAGGCTTTCTTGAACACGTGTCGCTTATCATGGACAACGACAGCCAAGAGGCCGAAGAAAAGGTCACCATCATGACCCTGCACGGCGCCAAGGGGCTTGAGTTCCCGGTGGTGTTCCTTCCGGGCTGGGAAGATGGGCTGTTTCCCAGCCAGCGCAGCATGGACGAATCCGGCAAGAAGGGCTTGGAAGAGGAACGGCGTCTGGCCTATGTCGGCATCACCCGCGCCGAAGAGCTGTGCACGATTTCCTTCGCGTCCAACCGCCGGGTTTATGGCCAATGGCAAAGCCAGCTGCCCAGCCGCTTTATCGACGAACTGCCCAGTGCCCATGTCGAGGTCATGACCCCGCCCGGACTGATGGGCGGCGGCTATGGGGCGGCGGCGGGCTATGGCTTTGGCTCGGGCCTCGAAGAGCGGGTGACCAAGGCCGATGTCTATAACTCGCCCGGTTGGCGGCGCCTGCAAGAGCGCAGCACGCGCCCGATCTCGCAGCCCGCCGAGGCGCGCCACATCACCATCGACGCCTCTGCCGTCAGCGCCTATGTGTTGGGGGACCGGGTTTTTCACCAGAAATTCGGCTATGGCGAAATCATCGGCATCGAAGGCGACAAGCTGGATATCGAGTTTGACCATGCCGGGTCAAAGAAGATCGTGGCGCGCTGGGTGGTGGCTGCACATCAGGTTGATGTTGACGATGTGCCGTTCTGATCAAATGCGATCAAAAGAATTCGGCGTTTCTTAAACCGGCTCCACTAGGCTTGAAGGGGAATCATCAACCCCGGACAGCCTATGCATGGCTTGATAAACCGCTCGGTCCAAGGCTTTGTGCGCGACACCTATGGTGCCGCCACATGGGCGCATGTCGCGCGTGAGGCGCGGCTTGGCTTTGACAGCTTTGAACCCTTGCTGGCCTATGATCCCGCCCTGACCGAAGCGGTCTTGACGGCGGCGGCCAAAATCCTGAACCGGCCGCGCGATGGCATGTTGGAAGACCTTGGCACCTATCTGGTTTCGCATCCCAACACCGAAGCCCTGCGCAGGCTGTTGCGCTTTGGCGGGGTGACCTTCGACGATTTCCTGCATTCTCTGGAAGACCTGCCTGAACGCGCCCGGCTTGCGCTGCCCGATCTGGATCTGCCGGGTCTTGGGCTGGTTGACCAAGGCAGCGGCGATTATCGGCTGCATATCTCGGACGCGCGCTTTGCCGGGACAGGCCATGTGCTGCTGGGCCTGTTGCGCGCGATGGCGGATGATTATGGCGCGCTGGTGCTGTTGGACAGGATTTGCGACGACCCGGCGGATGAGGTGATTTCGATCCAGTTGCTTGACCATCGCCATTCCAGCGGACGGCAGTTCGATCTGGCGGGCTGGGCCATGTCATGACCATCGCCACGCGCCTTGGCCATGGCCCGCTGGCGCTGGACGGCGCGGTGCTGGATCGGCTGATGCCGATGCACCTGCGGCTTGATGCGCAGGGGGCGGTCCGCTCGGTTGGTCCCACCTTGGCCAAGCTTTTGCCCGAAGGCGGCGTCTTGGGCAGGGCGGTTGGACAGCTTTTCGACCTGCGCCGCCCCGTGGCAACAACCGATATCGCGGCGCTGCGGGCCCGTGCTGGGCTGCGGCTGCATCTGGCGCCCAAAAACGATCCGTCTCTTGTGCTGCGCGGCCTTGCCATGCCCGCGGGCGAGGGGGGGCTGATTGTCAACCTGTCCTTCGGCATCTGGGTGAATGAGGCCGTGCGCCGCTATGGCCTGACGGTTGCCGATTTCGCCCCCACCGACCTGACGGTTGAAATGCTCTATCTGGTTGAGGCCAAATCTGCCGTGATGGAAGAGCTGCGCAACCTGAACTTGCGGCTGCACGGGGCGAAAATTGCCGCCGAAGAACAGGCCCTGACCGATACGTTGACCGGGTTGCGCAACCGCCGCGCGCTGGACATGCGCATGAAAGATCTGGTCGAAAGCGGCCAGACCTTTGGGTTGATGCATATGGATCTTGATTTCTTCAAACAGGTCAACGACAGCCTCGGCCATGCCGCGGGCGACCATGTGCTGCGCGAAGTCGCAGTCATTCTTGCCGAAGAAACCCGCAAGACAGATCTGGTGGCGCGGGTCGGTGGGGATGAATTTGTGCTGGTTTTTCCTGGCATTGCCGACCATGCCCGCCTTGACCAGATCGCGACCCGCATCATCGAGCGGATGGGGCCGCCGATGATTTTTGAAGGCGCGCCCTGCCGCATCTCAGCCTCGATCGGCATGACCGTGACCACGCTGTACGAGGTGTCCGACATCGAAGAAATGCACGCCGACGCCGATGACGCGCTGTACAGCTCAAAACGGGCCGGCCGAGGCCGGGCAACGATGCATGTGCAAGACAGGAAAAGTGGCAGCCCGTAGGGGAGTCGAACCCCTCTTACCTGGTTGAAAACCAGGTGTCCTAACCGATAGACGAACGGGCCACGCTTTCGGTGCGCGCTGCATAGGCCATTGTTTCTGGCCGCGCAAGGGGGCCAAGCGCATGACTTGGCCCGCCAGTGTCGCGCGGGGTCAGATCACCAGAAAATCGGTTGCATCCAGCACCGTTCCTGCCTGCACAAGGGCGAAAAGCTGGCGCGCGGCGGCGCCGCTGCCATCGGCGTCGTAATAGGCCGCCCCGGTAGAAGAGTTGTACAGGATGTGGTCATTGGCATCGACCCGACCGCCATCAGGCCCGATGATCTTGAACTCATCGACCGAAAGCGCGCCAACGGCAAGGGCGGAAAACCGGGCAGAGCCGCTGTTTTCCAAGACGAAATGGTCGGTGCTGCCGTAATCGGTGATGCGGTCGCGCCCGGCCGAAGACAGCGCGGTCAGAAACTCGAAGTGGTCTGCACCAGCCCCGCCTGTCAGCGTGTCATTGCCCGCCATACCCGCGATATTGTCATTGCCGCTGGACCCGGTGATCTGGTTGTTCAGGCTGTTGCCGGTCAGGGTTTGGCTGCTTTCGCGCGTGCCGGTCAGGTTTTCAAGGTTGCGCCCAAGTGTATAGCTTGCAAGGGCGGTGCTGACGCTGTCGGTGCCGCCTGCGTTGCGCTCGTCCACCACATCGGTGCTGCTGACACCGACATAGCTGTCATTACCCGCCCCGCCCCTTAGGGTATCGGCATCACCAAGGCCGGTCAGCGTGTCATTGCCGCTGCCCGCCGTGATGAGATTGGCCGCCGAATTCCCGGTCAGGCTTTGGCCGCCCGTGCCGGTGCCGGCAAGATTCTCGACATAGCGTTGCAAGGTATAGCTGGCCAGATCGGTGCGCAGGGTGTCGGTGCCACCGCCTGCGGTTTCGGTGATCTGGTCGCCAAGGCTGTCGACATAATAGACATCATTGCCGCTGCCGCCTGCCATCTGGTCATCCCCGGACTGGCCGTTCAGCGTGTCATTGCCGCTGCCGGCGGTCAGGATATTGTCAAGCGTATTGCCCCGCAGGGAAACCGCGCCAGGATCTGTGGCCGTCAGATTTTCCAGATTTTTGCCAAGGCTATAGCTGGAAATTCCCTGCAAGATGACAGTGTCGGTGCCTGCGTTTGCTGCCTCATAGATCGTATCGCCTTGGCCGATGGTCAGGGTGTCGTCGCCAAGACCGCCGCGCAACAGGTCTATGCCATTGCCGCCATCCAGCAGATCATTGCCTGCATCGCCATTCAACGTGTCATTGTCATTGCCGCCCGAAATCTGGTCATCGCCGTCGCCGCCCCAAAGCGTGTCGTTTCCGGCCGTGCCATTCAGGGTGTCGTTTTGGTCCCCAGCCTGCACCTGATCGGCAACAGCAGTGCCAATCAGGCTGTCAGCACCCAAGCCCAGATCAATCAGCAATGCCGCGCCATAGGCGCCAACCCCAGACAGGTTCCAAAAATCATTGCCATCGCCGGAATAGGCCACGCCATTTGCTGCAGAGATTACCTCGACAGAGGCGGCAGCGTCCAGGATCAGGCGGCGCATGGTGGTAACCTGTTGGTCAAGAACCAGCGTATCATTGCCGGTTCCACCATACAGCACATCCAGACCGGGGGTTGCGCTGCCAAAGGCCAGCGTGTCGTCGCCTGCGCCACCCGACAGGGTGTCGTCGCCATCGCCACCGCTCAGATAGTCGGCCCCGTTGTTGCCCGAAAGACTGTCATTGCCAGCATCGCCCGCAACCTGATCGTCGCCGATTGCGCCGCGGAAGGTGTCATCACCCGCATCCATCGCGATGCTGTTGCCACCGACATAGGTTTGGATGCCGGAAAAGTCGAACAGATCGGCCCCGGTTGTGCCCGAAAGCCCCGCGCCGTTCAGGTTCAAGACCTCTACCCCCGAGGCGGCGCTCAAGACCAGCCAGTCAAGGGCAAGCGGCCCAGCGGCGTCGATGCGCAGCTCGTCCGTGCCGCTGCCGCCAAAGAAACTGTCATGCCCCACGTTCTCATCTTCCAGAACAAAGACATCATTGCCCAGACCACCGATCAGGCTGTCGTCGCCATTGCCGCCGACCAGCGTGTCATCGCCTTCGCCTGTCTTGATGGTGTCATTGCCATCATTGCCCATCACCAGATCATCGCCCGTGGTGGTGGTGATGCTGTCATCGCCGGTAAAGGCGGTCAGGGTGACAGATCTGGTGTCCAGCTGGACCGTCAGATTGATGGTGCCGCTGTCTGTCAGCTCCAGGCTGACAGGGCTTGCCGAATCTCCATCGGCCACCAGAATTTCGGCAAAGGATTTGAAATATGCGATCGTGCCCGAAACGGTTGCGCCGCCAGTGTAAAGTGCTGCCATTATGTACCCCTGAATGCGGCGAAGCTTTCGCCTTGGGGCCACAATGCGCACATGAAACCCCAAAGCTGCAATAAACCCAGGGTATAATTCGGCTCTTTAGACCTTGGGCTTAGGGTGTTTGGCGGGATCAGCCGTCGATGCGGCCGCCAATGATGGCGATGGCCTGTTGGTACACGGTGGCCGCGTTCCATTCCTTGATCACGGCAAAGTTCGGCTCGCCCTCTTGATAGCCCGCCCCGGCGCGCCAGCCCCGCGTGGCCAGATAGTTTGCCGTGGTGGCCAAGGCATCGGTAAGATTGCCAAGGTCAACCTTCCCGTCGCCATTGCCGTCAACGCCGTATTTCAGCGCATTGCCCAAAAGGAACTGGGTATGCCCCCATTCGCCGTGCTTGGCCCCGACGGTTGATGCACTGATCGAGCCGCGGTCCACCAGTTTCAGCCCGCCAATCAGGTGGGGGCGGAAAAAATCGGACCGGCGGCAATCCCATGTCAGGGTGGCAATGGCCGAAATCACATTGCTGTCGCCCATGAAACTGCCAAAACCGGTTTCCATGCCGTGAATGGCCAGCAAGACCCCGGCGGGCACGCCGTATTGCGCCTCGAGGCTGGCGAAAAGCTTGGCATTCTTCGCCTTGCGCGCCTTGCCCTGTGACGCGATGGCATCGGCCCCGCGCACTTCCATGAATTTTGGCAGCGAGTATTTGAAGCTTTTTTGGTTGCGATCAGCGCTGATCGTGGCCTTGGCATAGCCGGTGGCCATCAGGGCCGCGATGCCTGCAGGGCCGACCCCTTCGGCTTTGGCCTCTTTGGCCATGACCGATTTCCAGTCTTCGAACCCGGCCGATGTGTCACCACATGGTGCGGCGGCGGCGGGAAAGGCACATATCAGGCCAAGGGCAAGGGCGGAAATGGCAAAGCGAAACGGGCGCTGGAACACGATGGGACACCTTTGTCAAAAACTCTTGCCAGTTTAGCTTGCCTTTGCCGCAAGGCAAGCTTTGCCGAAGCCATGCAAAAACATGTCACAATTGCCTGCAGTTGCAGGGAAAACCGCTGTCGCTAAGGGGAAAAGTGGCAGCCCGTAGGGGAGTCGAACCCCTCTTACCTGGTTGAAAACCAGGTGTCCTAACCGATAGACGAACGGGCCACGCTTTCGGTGAGGGGGTGTTTAGTGGCGCGCTGGCTGACTCGCAAGAGGAAAAATCACGCGATTGCCGCATCTTCCAGACGAAGTTGAACTTTCGTGCGTCCGCCCCAGTGGTTCAACTCCAACCGCCCGGCCAGATGAAAGCGATGATGGCCCGGCGTGGCCAACGCAGGGCCAAGCGGGCTGTCAAATGCGCCAAAGGCCACCGCCTCAAAGCTGCTGCCGGCGCCGTCACTGACCTGCAGCCGCAGATGGCTTTCGCCCATGCGACGGGCCGAAACCGCAACATCGGCAAAAGCAAAACGCGGGGCAGGGGCTGCGGCGCCAAAGGGGCCAGCGGCTTCGATGGTTTCAACCAAAGCGGGCGTCACGGCAGAGGGCATCAACAGGCTGTCGATCCCCAGATCGCGCGGCCCATCCGCGCCGGCACCCTGCCGGGCCAGAAGCGCGCCCAAACGCGCCATGGCGGCATCAAGCTGGTCTTCGGCAACGGTCAGCCCTGCTGCCATCTTGTGACCACCCCCCTTTAGCAAAAGCCCTTCAGCGGCAACGCGCTGCACGGCTGCTCCCAGATCAACCCCGGTGACAGACCGGGCCGAGCCTTTGCCGATACCGCATTCCAGCCCGATCACCACGGCGGGCCGGTGGGTAGCCTCTTTCAGCCGTGCTGCCACGATGCCGACAACGCCGGGATGCCAGCCTTCACCGGCGGCCCAGACAAGCGGGCCGTCAAACCCGCGCGCCTCTGCCTGTGCCATGGCCTCTTCTCGGACGCGTTCGGTGATTTCGCGGCGTTCGCTGTTCAATTCGTCCAGACGTGCGGCCATGGCGGCGGCCTCGGCCGGGTTGTCGCAGGCCAAAAGCCGCG
>JAIOXV010000185.1 GCA_021741465.1 Paracoccaceae bacterium | reverse complement strand
AAAAATGCGCCCCACCTTTGCGGCGGGGGCGATTTTGTCTTCAACCTGTGATTCTATTGCATGGGTTTCGCGCCAAGCCCTTGACTCAAGGCAGAAATCTTAAGCCTGGCCGCCAGGTGTTTCCCCGCAGGTCTAGCGCCGACTTTGGCGCACAAGGGCGGTGGTATAGATCGCAAGGGCCGTCCAGATCAGCGCAAAGGCCACAAGGCGGGCGCTGTCAAACGGCTCGCCAAACCAGAAAACGGCGGTAAGAAAGATCATGGTCGGGGCGATATATTGCATGATGCCGATGGTCGAAAGCTTCAGCAGCTTTGCGCCATTGGCATAGATCATCAGCGGCACCGCGGTGACAATTCCGCAGCCCATCAAAAGCCCAGTGTTCCAGCCGCCGCTGTTCAAGAACATCGCCTCACCCCGCCAGGAAAGCCACAACGCATAGCCAAGCGCAAAAGGCAAAAGCAAGATTACCTCCAGTGCGAAGCCCTGGTTTGGCCCGATGGGCAGCATCTTTTTGAAATAGGCGTAAAAGCCCCAGGTCACAGTCAGGCTTAACGCCACCACCGGCACGCGGCCAACCTGCAAGGTCAGGAAAGCCACAGCCGCCGCCGCAAGTGCGATGGCCAGTTTTTGCGCCATCGAAAGCCGCTCTTTTATCAAGACCGCCCCAAGAAACACCGAAAACAGCGGGTTGATGTAATAGCCCAACGCCGCCTCAAGCGCATGGCCGGTCTGGATTGACCAGACATAAATCCCCCAGTTGATGGAAATCAGGCCCGCAGTGATTGCGCCCATCGCCAACATGCGCGGGTTCTTCAAGGCGGCCACCAGATCGCCGGTGCGCCCCAAGGCGGCAAGAATGGCAAGGGCAATCGGCACCGACCAGATCACCCGATGCGCCAGAACTTCCAGCGTCGGGATATGGGCCAAGGCCTTCATGTAAAGCGGCAAAAAGCCCCAAAGAAGATAGGCTGCCAAGGCAAAGGCAAAGCCGCGGGGGGTGTCGATATTCGGTCTGGTTGGCGCGTTCATGCGCTCTGCCTAACGCAGCTTGGGCTGAACGGCCAATGCATTCTTGTGACCGCTACAATTGGTTTTGCTTAAGGCTTGCGCCGGGCAAGATAGGCTGTGGTGAAGGCGCGGTAGCCCTGTGCCGTCACCTGCAGATGGCTTTGCAACAGGCTGTGCAGATCAGACAGGCGGTGAAAGGGCACGGCCGGATAGGTGTGATGTTCGACATGAAAGGGCATGTTCCAGGCCAAAAACCGCACCAGCGCGGTGGTAAAGGTGGTGCGGGTGTTTTCAAACATATTGGCCACGCGCGGGCAATCGCCATGTTCGGCCAAAAGGTAAAGCCGCAAGAAGGGCTGGCCAAGCAGCAGCGGCACAAGCCAGACCCAGACCAGAAGCGGCGATGCAAACAGGCTTGCCACCACCATACCATAGCCCGCCAGCATGATCCGCGCCTCGGCCCGGATACGGGGCAGGGCGGGGCCGGGCAAATAGCGCGCGCCCCCTTTGCCCACGGCCAGCGCCAGCGTCACCTGCGCCATGCCCCGCCAATAGGGCAGGCCCGACACATGCCAGAGCCAGGCACGCAGGGTTTCGGGCTTTTCGCCATCAAGTTCAGGGTCTTGGCCGGCGATATTGGTCCAGCGGTGATGGGCAAGGTGGAAATATCGAAACCATTCGAACGGCAGGATCAGCACAAACCCACAGATCCGCCCGACCCAATCGTTCAAGCCCGGCGTGGCAAAGGGAGTGCGATGGGTGCATTCATGTTCCAGCGTGAACAGGAAAACCAGCGCAATGCCCTGCAGCGGCAGAAAAAGCCACCAGCCCGGAACCCCAACCGCGATCATTCCGCCCAGCAAAAGGATCAGCCCCAGGTGGCCCGCCAGATGCCAAAGCCCCGCCCGGTCTGACAGCGTGGTCAGCCGCGCCTTGTCCTCGGGCGGCAAGCTGGCAAGAAAGGCTTTGTGATCCATGTTTGCTTTCAAACTCGGCCTCAGGGACTAGCCGCGCGGCAGGTCAAAATCGGGTGCGGCCAGTTCAAAGCCGTCAAAGCGAAACCCCGGTGATACGGTGCAAGACACCAACGTCCAGTCGCCCAGCGACCGCGCCGCCTGCCACTGACCCGCCGGAACCAGCGCCTGAACCACATCGCCCCCCAAAACATCGGGCCCAAGCCGGATGTCGTGGGCCCGCGGGGTGTTTGGGTGAGTATCACCGACCGAAAGCACCAACGGCGCACCGGCGTTCCAGATCCAGATTTCGTCGGCATCCACCCGGTGCCAATGGCTGCGCTCGCCCCTTTGCAACAAGAACAGGATCGCTGTGCCACTTGCACGCCCGTCCAAATCGGGGCCGACCCAGGTTTGGCGATACCAGCCACCCTCGGGGTGGGGGACAAGGCCCAGCTTTTCGATGATGCGCGCGGCTTCGCTCATGCCTGTCTCCAGGCCCCGGGCGCAAGGCCGTCCAGGGTCCAGTCGCCGATCTGCCAGCGGATCAGGCGCAGGCAGGGCAGGCCCACGGCGGCACACATGCGCCGCACCTGCCGGTTGCGCCCCTCGCGGATCGACAGCGCGATCCAGCCGTCAGGCACGGTTTTGCGTTCGCGGATCGGGGGAAGGCGCGGCCAAAGCCAATCGGGCGGCGCCACCGCATCGGCGCGGGCGGGCAGGGTGGGGCCGTCTTTCAACGCAACGCCCTGGCGCAGGGCCTGCAGGGCAGTTTCGCGCACAACCCCTTCGACTTGGGCGAAATAGGTCTTTTCCATCTTGTGCCTTGGGTCTGCGATGCGCGCCTGCAAACGGCCGTCATCGGTCAGAACCACCAGCCCTTCGCTGTCACGGTCCAGCCGCCCGGCGGGATAGACGCCCTTGACCGGCACGCATTCGGCCAAGGTGGCGCGGCCCTCGCCATCCGAGAATTGGCACAGCATGTCGAAGGGTTTGTTCAGCAAGATCAGCATGCACCCTGATAGCACAGCCCTTGCCCGGCGCGCCACGGCGTGCAAGCCTTCGCAAGGCGATTAATTTAGCGGGGCGCGTGCGCATGGCGGGGGTTACAGGGCGGGTGGCTTTGGTCACCGGGGCAGGGGCGGCGGATGGCATCGGCTTTGCCACTGCGCGGGCGCTGCGGGCGGCAGGGGCCAAGGTGGCGATCAGCGCCACAACGGGCCGGATTTTCGACCGTCTGGCCGAATTGGGGGCCGAGTTCGGGACAGAAGGCTGCTATGCCCTTCCCGCCGATCTGACCGATCCTGCTGAGGTCACGGCGCTGGTGGACGGGGTGGTCAAGCGCTTGGGCCCCATAGATATTCTGGTCAACAATGCGGGCATGTCGCAAACCGGCCGGTCGCATGAGCGCCTGACCATGGATCAGATGACGGATGCGGCCTTTGATTTTCAAATCGACATCAGCCTGAAAACCGCCTTCCGCGTCAGCCGCGCTGTGCTGCCGGGCATGATCGAACGCGGCTATGGCCGGGTGGTGCATATGGCCTCGGTCACCGGGCCTGTGGTGGGCATTGCCGGCTCTGGCCCCTATGCCACCGCCAAGGCGGGAATGCTGGGCATGGCGCGGGTTCAGGCGATTGAATGCGGCCCGCATGGTGTCACGGTAAACTGCATCGGTCCGGGATGGATTCACACCGGTTCCTCATCGCCAAACGAGGTGGTGGCCGGGCGCTATACGCCGGTCGGCCGGGCGGGGCGGCCCGAGGAAGTGGCCCATGTCGCGGTGTTTCTGGCCTCTGAAGAAGCCAGCTATCTGACCGGGCAGTTGATAACTGTGGATGGCGGCAACACCTTGCAGGAATTCAAGGTGGCGCTGGACTAGGGGCGCCCGAAAGCGCCCCATGTTGCCAAGGCTTCAGGCCTTCAGGCCTTCAGGATTGACCGGCCGGCATATTCTGCCGTTTCGCCCAGCATTTCATCTATGCGGATCAGCTGGTTGTACTTGGCCAACCGGTCCGAGCGCGACAGCGAGCCGGTCTTGATCTGCCCGCAATTGGTGGCGACTGCCAGATCGGCGATGGTGGCATCTTCGGTTTCGCCAGAGCGGTGGCTCATCACGTTGGTATAGCGCGCGCGGTGGGCCATATCGACGGCTTGCAGGGTTTCGGTCAGGGTGCCGATCTGGTTCACTTTCACCAGCATCGAGTTTGCGACGCCCTTTGCAATGCCCTCAGCCAGACGGCGCGGGTTGGTGACGAACAGATCATCGCCGACCAGTTGCACCTTGCCGCCCAGCGTGTCGGTCAGAAGCTTCCAACCCTCCCAATCGTCTTCCGAGCAGCCGTCTTCTATGCTGATGATCGGGTAATCCGCGGCCAGACCGGCCAGGAATTCGACGTTCTGGGCGATGGTCAGCGATTTGCCTTCGCCCTTCATCTCATACTTGCCGCCCTTGAAATATTCCGTGGCCGCGCAATCCAGCGCCAGATAGATATCCTTGCCCGGTTTGTACCCAGCTTTTTCGATGGATTGCAAAATGAAATCAAGCGCTTCGCGCGCAGACTTCAAGTTCGGTGCAAAGCCGCCCTCGTCGCCGATACCGGTGTTATGGCCCGCCTTTTGCAGCTCTTTTTTCAAGGTGTGGAACACTTCAGACCCCATGCGGATGGCGTCGCGGATGTCCTGCGCGCCAACCGGCATGATCATGAATTCCTGAATGTCGATCGGGTTGTCGGCATGTTCGCCGCCATTGATGATGTTCATCATCGGGACAGGCAAAACCCGCGCAGAGGTGCCGCCGATATAGCGGAACAAGGGCTGCGCGGTGAATTCCGCCGCCGCCTTGGCCACGGCAAGCGAAACGCCCAAAATCGCATTGGCCCCCAGACGCGATTTGTTTGGCGTGCCGTCCATTTCGATCATGGTGCGGTCGATGCCAACCTGTTCGGTGGCGTCAAACCCGACCAGTTCTTCGGCGATTTCGCCGTTCACGGCGGCCACGGCTTCCAGCACGCCCTTGCCCAAATAGCGCGCCTTGTCGCCATCG